>JBNMOT010000127.1:0-9977 GCA_051275515.1 Oleispira sp.
GTGCCTGATACGAAAAAAATGTACATATTTCATGATACCAAGCGTGAAGCAGTTAAATTAGGTATCGATTATGGTTTTGTTGCAGACCCTTTAGGCGAAGGAGTGAAGCGTTGTTATGCTCTTTTTGAATATGCCCAATCGCTTGGGAAATCAACAGACTTTCTACTTAACTATGCGGAAGCTGTTAATGCTCAAGGTATTCGTTCTGAAACCGATGCGGGGTTAAGAATCATCGTTGAACGCACCGGTTTAGACTGGGTCCATGCCCAGCAATTATTGAATGATGATGAGTGTAATAAGCAGTGGCAAGTGTGGGCGGAAGAAAATAGAGCGCAAATGTTGGCGTTAGGTTCTTGGGGCGTTCCTACTTTTCAATACGGCGATTTAGTCTTGTGGGGTCAAGATAGAGCGGGTTTAATTGAGCGCGCGGTGGTGGCAGACTTGGCGTGATTATCAGCATTTAAGACAAAAAAGAGGCGACCTAATGGCCACTTCTTTATTGTTACCTTGGTATAAAATAAACATTACTAGTGGCGACGGCGACCCAGTGCAGTGCCTATTAGCGACATGAGCATCAATAAGCCTAAGCTACCTGCGCCGGACTGGTTATCACGCGGTGATAAGCCCGAGCTAGTGGATAATTCGCAATCATTGGCATCTACGATAGTGTCCGGCTCATTATTTATGCACTGATCGACCTTGTCGTTGATACCATCGCTATCACTATCAATGGCCGTAATCGTTACTGGGCAACCCGTTTGACGCATGTTGCCTTCATCTGTTGAATCGCCGCGAGCTACAATATCGCCGCTCTCACCGTTGTAATTTGGCAGTGACACAAAGCAAACCGAGCGGTAATAAAAGCTAAGTAAGTCGGCAATGACGATACCTTCAGTCGCATAAGGTACATTACCGCCGTACTGAGGATCTGCGCTCGTAGCGGCTAGGACTGGATCGAAAAACCCCTGTGAAATATTGTGTTTATCGAGTGTGTCATCGATTTCAGTCGCGATAAGACGATCGAAAGCTTGCTGAGCAATGTCTTGGCGATAAGCACGTTCTTGGGCTTCGTTACGGCCTCCTGAGGCCATTATATTATCGCTGCTATCTAGCACCAGCTTGCCGCGGAGATAGCGATCGAACCATGCAAGATTATAATGGTTTGAGGTGGTCTCACCGTAGCGGGTGCCCATCGTGAAATTTCCAGCCCAGTCCAAGTGGGTGGTCGCGCGCGGGGTGATCAACATAGAATCTACACCATTGTTGCGCAGGGTTGAGAAACCCTCTAAGCGAAGTTCACTTGGCACCGCAAATCGTGGCTCTGGGTATCCAGGAAAGCCGCTGTAGTCAGCCGCAATAAACAATGTTGGCGTTTGTGCTGCTTGTCCTCGATCATGCAAGCGTGAGCCGTCACTGTTTTCGCAGGGTGCTCCACTGCATGGGTCCCATGCAATAATTGCCGATACCCGATCGTCGCCTTGCACTCGCGTAGAGTTTTCCGCTCCTAGTGAATGTCCCATAGTACCCACACGGCTCAAGTCTAATTGACCAGGATATTGTGCCTGAGCTTCGTTGTGCAACCAATTTAACACGATACCTGGAACTGAACTGTCGGTACCCTGAATAGCAACAACAAAATAACCGCGCTCAGCCAGAGGTTGAGTTGCCCACCACAGTTGATCTTTGTCGCTACCAAAACCATGCATGGCGATGACAATTGGGTACGGTGGTTCGAATGTCTCTAGCCCATCTGGTAGCTCAGGGCAGCTGTCTAATGCGCAGGGTAAAAATACATCAGCTTCAATTCCAGAGACTAAAGCAGGCTCATAGCGAAACCGGACGTCGTCATGCAGCTTGGGCTGGCGATAGGGATCTGCTCCATATAACGTGGGCCAGAGTACTGGATTGATCGGATGTTCTATTGCGTCTGCTTTACGCAGTTCGGAGCAAAGAATATTATTTGCATCGCGAACTTCAAATTCTAGAGTACCCTCTTCAGGGTCTCCAGCCGATGCCAAGCAAACATTAGGGGTTTTTTCTTGAAATGCGACAGCTGGATTGAGCACAAGTGCTGACAGGGAGACTGATATCGCAAGGCATTTAATATATTTATTCATTATTTTTCTTTTTATCTTTAAATATCTAGGAGCATTGCATAAGCTAGGCAACTAATGGGTTATTGTTCAATGTGTCTGTCAACATATTTTAGCAGTTATTAATGTGACGATCTATGCATTTAAGGACATGTCTTAGTCGCTTTTGTCTCTTTAAATGAACTGTTTAACGGTAAAAAAAGTCATTAATGGCGCCAGAAGAAAAATTCAGCCATTAATCTGTCTTTGTTTTAACAATCTGACGTAAAACTCTATTACACTATCCGCAGCATTCAGTAGAATGTCTGCCTTAATATACGAAAATAATTAAAAGAGATAATTTTGAAGGTATTTTTGTCCGCCATATGGTCCGTTAAAGGGTATTTATTAATCGGGCTATTCAGTTTTATTATATTCTTGGCATTTACGGCTCCTCTAGAGTTTATATGGCCCAAGGTTCAACCTCATATGGGTCGCTTACCTGTTCAGGTTGATCGTGTTAGTGGTACCCTTTGGCAAGGTCAAGCACGGATTAATATTCCTAAGGTCGGAAAGGTTGTTGGGCAATGGGATATTCAACTGAGTGAATTATTCACGGGTAAGCTTGCGGCTAAGGTGAACGTTTCAGGGGATGACCTTAAGTTTAAGGGGCTTGTGCGTGGCAATACTGATCAGATTCAGGTAATAGAAAGTGAGGCATTTATGTCTTCACGGTATTTGGCTCCTCTATTAAGACAAGGAAACTCATCGCTGATCGGTGATTTCGAATTAAGTAAATTTAATGCCCTTTTTTCTATCAGTAATACACAGATAATAGCCGCGGATGGCCGACTCCTGTTTAGTGGTGGTGACGTTAGCTTTCCTTTGGATGGCGAAAGAATTAATGCCACGTTACCCGTATTAATGGGTGCGATTAATATGCCGGCTGATAATGTGGAACTGGTTATTACCAATACGGATGGTCAAAATATCGGTAAAGGTTATGTTCAGCCTGATGGTTGGGCAGGTATTGGTATTCGTCGCCGTTTGTTAGATATTCTAGGGATTCAGTGGTCTGCAGGCGTCGATGAAGATAAGGTTATATTTGAAGCTTCGCAAAAGCTGTTTTGACATTAATAAAAAATACATAAAGATTATACAAACGCTATGGAAAGAAACATCAACGAGTTAGCCTCTAGGGGGGCAAAGTGACTGAGCAGACAATCGTTATTTTGCCTTGGCAGCGTTTGGCTTTAATTTTAGGTAAGCTAACTTTTACCGTGTTAATCTCCAGCCAATTAGCTATTTTTACTTGGATGACGTTATCGCCTAATACTTTGGTATTGTCAGAGCCCACTCGTGCAAAAGGTGAGGTAATGATTGCTCAAAATCAGAGCATTGCCGATATGCATATCTTTGGTGATGCTGCGGTTGAGGTGATTGATGTGCCGAAGGACGTTAATGCGCCAAAAACACGTCTACCTTTAGAGCTTTTGGGTGTTATGGCCGCAAATATTGCAGAAAATTCCAGTGCGATCATCGCTCCGAAGGGTGGTGCAGGTGAGAATTATCGCATTGGCGATGTGGTGCAAGGGCGCACAACGCTGGCGGCGGTACAGCAAGATCAAGTTATTTTGGACAGCAACGGTAAGTTAGAAGCGTTGAAGTTTGATCTAGTTCGTAAGCAAGGTATTCAGCAGTCAGGGAAACCAACGCGTGAGCAAAGAAGAGCTCAATCGGGGGGGTCATTAAAAGAAAGATTTAAACAGGTCCGTAATGCTTCAGATGCGGTCAATCTGTTAAGAGATGAAGTCGCTATTAATCCAGCAGGCGCATTAAAGCAGTTGGGTTTAGTAACCTCTGAGAATGGCTCAGGCTATAAGGTTTCGAATTCGGGTTCCATGCTAACTCAGCTAGGCTTAGAGCCTGGCGATGTGATTTTGTCTGTCAATGGACAGACATTGGGAAATTTAGAAGATGATCAGATGCTATTAGAGCAAGTAACTAATAGTGGTCAAGCGCGCTTGGAAATTCAGCGTGGCAATCGTCGTTTTGTCGTTAACCATACCATTAAATAAGGACTTAATCGGTGTTTAAGCGTTTTTGTAGAATTGCACTTTTGGCTGTGTCTATCGCCATCAGTATACCTGTATTGAATGTTCATGCAGAAGATCAGAACTGGCAAGTTAATCTTAAAGATGCCGATATATCGGCCTTTATTAGTCAGATTTCTGATATTACCGGTAAGAGTTTTGTTATCGACCCCAGAGTGAAAGGTAAGGTGACCGTGGTTTCAACTGAAACTATGAATACCGAAGCCGTTTATGAGCTTTTTTTGTCTGTGCTAAAAGTTCACGGTTATTCGGCGGTGCCTGCGGGTGACGTTATCATGGTTGTTCAGCAAAATTCTGTTAAGCAACAAGGTCGTGATTTAGAAGCTCAATTTCCCAAGCAAAGTCAGGAAATGATTACTAAAGTGATCATGATTAAAAATACGCCTGCTTTAGATCTGGTGCCTATTTTACGTCCGCTGGTGGCCAAGTATGGACACCTTGCTGGTGTGAAATCAGCCAATGGCTTAATTATTTCTGATCATGCTTCCAATATTACCCGTATAGAACAAATTATTGATCGCTTGGATAAATCAGGTTCAGAAGAACTGGAAGTTATTCAATTAAAAGAAGCGTGGGTCGGTAATGTTGTGACAATGCTGCAAAGCCTAGATCCAGATAAAGTGGCTCAAGGTACCGGCAGTAAAAATGGTGGTGCTGGCAGCATTCGAGTCGTTGCTGATGAACGCAGTAATCGATTAATTATTAAGGGTGAAAAAACGTCCCGAGAACGCATTCGTAAACTGATTGAACAGCTTGATAAGCCTTCTTATTTTTCAGGCAGTGCAAAGGTTATTCGTTTGAAATATGCCGATTCCAAAAAACTAGCCGAATTATTGAAGGCGGTTATGTCTGATTCTGATTCCGGCGGTAAGGATGATAATAAGGCGAAAGGCAAAGCAAGTATTCACGCCGATGAAGAATTGAACGCTTTGGTTGTTCGCGCAGAGCCAACCATTTTGAAAGAAATCGGTGAAATTATTAATGAGCTTGATGTGCGTCGTGCTCAGGTATTAATTGAATCCGCGATTGTGGAAGTTACGGGTGAGGTTAGTGACTCTCTAGGTTTTCAGTGGTTTTTGGGTGATACTGATAACCCGGTTGCGGGTACTAACTTTGGTAATTCAGGGCAGACTTTGTCAACGATTGCCGCGGGTATAGCGTCAGGAGCGCCGAGTTTGAGCAACGGTTTAACCATAGGCGGTTTTAAAGAAACAAATGGTCAGCTCGATTTTGGTGTCCTTCTCCAAGCATTAGAAAGTCAAAGTAATACCAACCTACTATCAACGCCCAGCATCATGACGTTGGATAACCAAGAAGCAGAAATTATTGTAGGCCAAAATGTTCCTTTCTTAACAGGCTCTACTTCATCCAGTGCAAACAGCAATCCTTTCACGACGATCTCTCGTGAAGATATTGGTGTAACGTTGAAAATTAAACCACATATTCACGAAGGCAGTGAGTTACGTCTAGAGGTTGAAGTGAGCGCTGAGTCTGTCGCCAATACAACGGTACAGGGGCAAGCAGATTTGATTACTAATAAGCGTTCATTGAAAACAATGATCTTAGCCGCTGACCAAGAAACGATTGTCTTGGGTGGCTTGATCAGTGATGACATTATTGAAACGGAAAGTAAGGTCCCAATTTTGGGCGATATTCCATTATTAGGCTGGTTGTTCAAGAGCAAGAGTACACAGCACGTCAAGCGTAACTTGATGGTTTTTTTGCGCCCAACAATTGTATTGGATAAACAAAAAGCGACGGCATTAACTCAGGATAAATACAATGGTATCTGGGAATTTGAGCTGTCGGGCGATCTAAAAGTTGATGATGTTGATAGACGTATGGGTCGTTTATTCAAAGGTGTTCAATTAAATAATTGATCGTTTAGGTTCAATAAAGGGTTGATTAGTACATTGAAGAAAAAAAGCCAGCGTTGCTGGTTTTTTTATGGCTGCGATTCTGTACTCATAAAAAGCAGAATTAAGATAACTCAGGGTAATGCTCAAATATTGAAAGTATCGAGTATTTAAAGCACCTGGATACCTTGCTGCTCTAATAGATCCACCAGAGCGATCAGTGGCAGGCCAATCAAACTGTTTGGATCTCGACCTTCTAGCGCCGAAAATAAGCGAATCCCTAATCCTTCTGATTTAAAGCTGCCTGCGCAGTCTAGAGGATTTTCCTGATCGATATAGCGTTCGATTTGGGGTAGCGTGAGGTTGCGAAAGTGAACAATAAAAGGCTCTACTAAACTGATTTCTTGCTGAGTAGAGCTGTTGTAAACACACAACCCTGTTAAAAACGTCACTGATTGCCCACTGGCTTGGCTAAGCTGCTGAATCGCATTCTCAACGGTATGAGGCTTACCTAGAGTGTGTTGCTGGCCATTAACTTCTAATACGGCACACTGGTCACTGCCGATGATGATATGGTTTGGGAAGTCGTCCTTAAGGGCCTTAGCTTTTTCAATAGCCAAGCGTTGCACATAATCATGTGGGCTCTCGTCTAACCGAATCGATTCGTCAATATCAGGGCTGGCGCAGGTAAACGGTAGCTGTAACTTTGCTAATAACTGTTTACGATAAGCAGAGCTTGAAGCTAATAAAAGGGGCAAAGACATAAGGTGTAGGGCCTAATAAACATGCAAATAACACGACAAAATGACAAGCAAAAAAAAGGAGCCGAAGCTCCTTTTTACTGACGATAGCAACTGATCACTTACGCTAGGTTAGCGTTAGCGAATTCCCAGTTAACCAACGACCAGAAACCTTTCAGGTAATCAGGACGTACATTGCGGTAATCAATGTAATAAGCATGCTCCCACAAATCGACAGTAATAAGAGGTGTAATACCTTCTTCTGTTAATGGTGTGCCAGCGTTAGACGTATTAACGATGTCTAAAGAACCGTCCGCTAACTGAACTAACCAAGTCCAGCTAGAACCGAAGTTGTTCACCGCTTTGTCGTTCAATTTTTCTTTAAGTGCTTCAAAAGAACCGAAAGATGCATTGATCGCTTCAGCGATAGCGCCCGTTGGTTCGCCGCCGCCATTAGGGCTCAAGCTGTTCCAGTAGAACGTGTGGTTCCAGATTTGTGCTGCGTTATTGAACACACCGCCAGTAGAAGTCTTAACGATTTCTTCTAGAGATTTGTTTTCGTCAGCGGTTCCACCGATAAGACCATTTAACTTAACAACGTAAGTATTGTGGTGCTTACCATAGTGAAATGACAACGTTTCTGCAGAAATATGTGGCTCTAATGCATCTTGTGCATAAGGCAATGCTGGTAATTCAAACGCCATGTTTCTCTCTCCGATATGAGCTGAATGATGCGGATAAACGGCAAGATTCAAATAGGATTGAAGCTTCACTTCCGCAATCAGAAGTGAATGATAGCACACCTTTAATTATCCGCTACGCATGTAAAATGTGTGCTTTTAGTTTAACACGCTTATCCGTTATACTCGGGCCACAAATATATCTAAAAAATAGCGATGAATGGATGCCTACGTGAGTACGAAGGTGTGAGTACTCGGTATTAATAACCATAATAATGAATCAGGTACTCGGGGCACTATGTCAAACGATCAAGAATCAATACCTAAGATGCAAGCATCACAAGAAGACATGGCTATACGCCAAAAGCAGTTACAACAGCGTCGTTTGGCCGCCCAGCGTGCAGCAAAGATTAATCCTGCAGCACCGCAGATAGCCGCCGCGCCTAAGCAAACACTGGCTATGGTTGCTTTAATACTAAGTCTGGGTATAGGGGGGCTTGCCGGTTTTTTATTTATGCAATTAGAAGAAGCTCATTCACAGTTGAGTAGGGCAGAAGGTATTCTAAATGGTCACGCAACAAATTTAGCGGTATTGAATGATAAATTATCGGCTTCCGATGAAAATTCAACCCTATCGGTTGGCGCACTAAAAGTATTATTAAAAGATAACGCCAAAGAGATTCGCAAGCTTTGGGATCTTACCAATAAAACGAACAAACCGAACATTGAGAAAAATTCAAAAGCGATTTTAGGTGTTAAAACATCCGTTGTTAAGGTAGATGTAAAGGCGACAGGGATCGATAAAAAAGTTGTTGCGGCTAATAGTAATATTTCTAGCAATAAAAATAATATTTCTGGCAACAAAAATAGTATTGCCGCACTAAAAGCCAGCTTAGCCAATAGCCAAAAGTCTTTGGAAGCGAATCTGGCAGATCTTAAGTCGTCCGTGACGGGTTTACCTGCAGCCACTGAGGTGCGTATTGGTAACAATGAGCAGTCTATTCGTTCTATCGACGCGACACGCAAGAAGTTAAATAGCTCTATGGCAGAGGTAGAGTCTCAATTTAATGAAATGAAACTAGAAATCGAAGATATTCAAATTCGTTTAGACCGCATGCAAAACGCCATGACAGGTACTCTTTAAGTCTATTGTCTTACCTCGCAAATAAACAAGGCGTGCTGATTTTATTACAGCATGCCTTGGCACGTCCTCAGCTGGAATTCTTAGATATACAGATTTTCCGTCAGCATTTAAGCGCGGGCTTTCAATCCTATTCTACTGTGGATAACGCCCTCTATTTGGGCGCGCAATCGGCAACCCCAGGTATGGCGTTTTTAGCGGGGTATCAGAATGCGATTCGCTGCTTGGATGCTGATTGCCCTAATGATGAATTGGCCGCATTTTGTGTGTCAGAAAAAGGGGTAAAGAAACCTTGGGATATGGCGACTCATATTTCAATAGCCGATGGCACTTATCGCCTAAATGGGCAAAAAGGCTATGTCATGCTTTTACCCAATGAATTAGACCGTATGTATGTTGTGGCTAAAAACTCGGAGGATCAGCTTCGTTGCCTTTATTTATCGGTGAACAGTTCTGGTGTGTCGGCCACTGATCGTTTATCGGCGCCTTTTATAGAGGACATACCCCACCGCGGAGTTCGCTTTGATAATGTGCTTATTCCTGCCGATCAGTTGTTTGATATCAAGGGCCATCAGCAGGCGAATAAACCTTTTCGCTACTGGGAAGATGTTCACGTTGCATTATCGATGATGGGCTGGATGTCGCGAGAGTTGCTTGAGCATGGACAATCATTCAACGATCTCGCTGATATGATGCAACTTATGAACGATTTAACAAAAAGCTTTGAAGAGCATTCAGGTTATTATTCTCTTGAAAGTATTTCATGGCTGGACAAAAGCCATGAAATGATGGATTACCATGCTCAATACTTATCAACACAGGTGAGAAACTTGTGGCTAAAAGACAGGTTGTTATTACAGATGGGGCAGAAACTGCGCCATTTAGTGAAAGTAAAAATAGTTAATTAACGTCAGGCGCGATCAATTTGTGCAATGTGGGTCGATATTCAGCGAGCAATAATATTGATGCAATAATAGGTGGAGTTTTCATTTTATAAAACTCAATGTTGTGTTGCTTTTTTGTTATGCATGGCATCATGCAATTGGCAATAACATAATGCTAAAGGATCCCTTTGTGGATAGGACATAATAATGATAAGAATCGTATTATTGCTGCTATCGGTAGTCATCTTACCGAGTTGCACACTTTACCAGTCTATTGGTCATAATTACGGAAGTTTTGTTTCTGTACCTAATGGACAAGACTTTCAACCTGTCGGTTATCGTTGGGATTATGAGCACACTGCTTTAGTTTATGTGTATCGCCCAGCGTCTAATTGGGCCAATGATGAACTAGAAGCCCCTAGCTTTTACTTGAACGATGAGCACTTATTTAATATCAGAGGCAATGGTTATACTTGGTACGAATTAAAAC
>JBNMOT010000128.1:0-9901 GCA_051275515.1 Oleispira sp.
AATTTTCCTTTGCGAATATTAGCAATCTGGTAAGGACCTGTATTAGGCTCAATTTTCCAATTGAAAATATTAACCCAGTTTTCGTTTAGCTGATGAAAATGTTTAGCTCTTGGTAGTATGGAATAAAAATAATGTAAATCTTGTTTAGGCTTTATGCGTGCCCCTACAATAGCAATGGTGTGGCTGTCGAATTTAATAACATCGATTATTTCTTCACTAAAGTGCTTATTGTACCAGGGCGCAACAATATCTTTTGAACGATTGAATTCCAGTGCGAATAAAAAATCATCTGCGGTGACTGGGTTGCCATTAGACCAACGGGCATTTTTTTTTATTTTGTAATAGACGGTCTTGCCATCGTTATCGTAAGCCCAGTGACTGGCAAGCATGGGTATCACTTCGCCACTGTTTGGGTGCATCTCCACCAACGGCATTTGATTATCGGTTAGAAAACTACGAAAAGAATTATTAGAGTCAGGACCAACCGTTCTTAGTGTAGGTGGAAAGCTAGTAATATTAAGCCTCAATAACCCTCCTTTTTGAGCAGATGTAGAACTCCATTCAGAACTTGATGTATTCGTTAACCATTCTATATCACTAGGAAGAGACGCGGCGACAACCACCTTAATAGATACTACAAAGATGGATATGAATTTCAGGATATAGGTACTTTTTTTCATTTTTATTCCTAGTGTTGATTATTCATAATAGATTTTATGTTTAGGATCAAACACTTCGCGAATGGCTTCACCGATAAATGTCACCAGCATTAAAACAAAGGATAAAGAAATGACAACAGAACTTATAATCCAAGGGTGATCAAGATTATCAACCCCTTGCTTTAATAATTCACCCCAGCTTGGGGAAGGCGCAGGGAGACCAAAGCTTAAAAAATCCAGTGCAGTAAGTGCTGTAATTCCGCCGGCAACGGAGAAGGGTACAAAGGTAATAATAGTAGAAACGGTGTTAGGAATAATATGCTTATAAATAATACGAAGATTACTGGCGCCCATCATTTTTGCCGCTAATACATAATCACGATTAGCTTCTTTATAGCTCGCACTGCGCATGTACCAGGTCATACTCATCCAGCCAAACAACGCCATGATGAATACCAGTGACCAAAATCCTGGCGTAATAAGGGAACTCATAATCATAACGATATATAGAAAAGGGATATTTGACCATACTTCAATGATTCGTTGAAAAAACAAATCAAAATTTCCACCTAAAAATCCCATAAAACAGCCAATTAATACCCCAAAAAAATACTCTACAATTAATAAGGTAATGGCGAAGAACATAGCGGTACGAAAGCCATATACTAGACGAACTAATACATCTCGTCCGATGGTATCAGTGCCAAGATAATGTTGTGTGGTTATACTCGGAGGCAAGGGTGGGTATGTTCCATCTATCAAATCAATTTCGGTTGCGTTAAAAGGAACTATGGGAAGGATGACAAAATTTGAGTGCGATGTGCTGTCTTCTAACCAAAGTTTTTTTAATTGGCGATAATTTGTTTCGTAGTCATATTCCAAACCAAACCGACGTCCCTCTATGGCTGAACTAAAGACTGGCCAATACAGTTCATTTTGATATTGAACCAATATCGCTTTGGAATTAAACATTAATTCGCCAAAACAAGAAATTAAAATCAATAAATTTAGGAGAATAAAAGAAAAGTATCCGCGCTTAAGTTTCTTGAATTTTGGCCACGATCCTTGATGTGAGTTCTTAATATCGATTGCAAGGGATTCCATTACGGGGAGCCCCCAAATCGAATTCTAGGATCGACAAGTGCAACACAGATATCTGAAAGAATATTCCCAAATAATGTCAGTAATGCTGAAATCACCAGAATGCCCATGACAACAGGATAATCCCTTTCAATTAATGACTCATAACCGAGTAATCCAAAACCATCAATATTAAAAATGGTTTCGATCAAAAATGACCCCATTAAAATAACTGATATATTGTTACCAAAATGAGTGGCTAAAGGTATCAGGCTATTGCGTAAAGCATGGCGAAACGTCGCTTGTTTAAAACTCATGCCTTTGGCAATGGCTGTTTGTACATATTGTGCCGATAAATTATCCAATAGAGCATTCTTAACCATAAACGTCATAACGGCAAAGCTACCGCTGATGTAAGCAATCAAAGGAAGGGTTGCATGTTTTATAATGTCCCAAGCTTGATCTTGCCAAGATAAATAATCAAACTCATCACTACTAAACCCTCCCATAGGAAAAAACTCAAAATGAAAAGAGAAAGTATACAGTAGGGCTATAGCTACAATGTAATTGGGAATGGCGTAGCCTAAAAACACCACAAACGAAGTAACCAAGTCTCCTGTTTCTCCATGTTTAAGTGCTTTATAAATGCCTAAGGGAATAGCGATTAAGTAGGTGATAATTAATGTACAGACACCGTAAAAAATGGAAATAGGTAGACGTTCTTTGATGGTATCCCAGACAGGTTCGTAATATCGAGTTGACATTCCTAAATCAAAATGAACTAGCTTTTCTAGCCACTCAAGATAACTGGTTAAAATAGGCTTATCAAAACCATAGTATTGCTTTAGCTGATCGAGCTGGCCTTGCGAAAGTGTATTGCCAGCGATGCTGTGTTGAGATGATTGCTGTTGGTTTGCCATTTGATAAGCGGTCATCATTCTCTCGATGGGGCCACCAGGCACCATACGAGTTAATGTGAAGACAACAATAGTAATACCAATGAAGGTCGGTATTACTAACAATAATCGCCGTAAAATATAACCTAACATCGACAGTCCCTGTTCATCAATACCCCCTATATTGATTGCTTCTAATTAGTTACATCAACATACAGTGTTAATCTTTGTCCTGGCTGAAGATACTTACTTTTTGATTTTTTTCTATTCCAGCGTATCAAGTCTTGTATACGCACACGAAACTTATCAGCGATACGTGCAAGTGAATCACCATTGCGAACGGTGTACGTTAATTTACGAATAACTTCACGATTTTTACGGGACTTTTTTTGTCCCCAGATAACTAACTTTTGACCTTGCTTTAACAGGTCACCTGGTGCCATGCCATTCCATTTTGCCAGCTCGCGAATGCCTACATTGTGGTCTTTAGCAATTTCCCAAAAACTATCTCCGCCTTGTACTGTATATTCAATCTTATCTCTATTCTTACTGCGTTCAGAAGAATTTTGAATTTTTGACAGTCTACTGCCTGCGCTATAAGAATAACTTGACAAAGATTTATGAGCCGACGGTATCAATAATTGATCCCCGATTCGAATCATGTTGCTACGCAAGTTATTTGCATCTTTTAAGGCATTAGGTGTGGTATGGAAATTTTTAGCAATGGTTATTAATGAATCGCCACTTTTTACTTTATAGCGTTGCCATTTCATTCGTTGTTTTTTAGGTAATTCAGCAATATTTGTTAGAAATATTTCTTTTTTGTCGACTGGAATTAATACGTCATGGGGACCGGTAGGGTTTGTCGCCCAGCGATTAAATCCTGGATTCAATTTATAAATTTCATCCAAAGGAGTTTCTGAAATCTCAGCCAGTTGCGAAAGGTCGATTTGTCCACCTGTATTAACACTGGCAAAATAAGGGACATTAGCTAAAGGTTTTAAAGTAATGCCATTTTTTTCGGGATATTTTATTAACTGAGCCAGAGCGATTAATTTTGGTACGTATTCTCGTGTCTCTCGCGGCAAACTCAGAGACCAGAAGTCGGTAGGCTTCCCTAGACGCTTATTCTTTCGAATGGCTTTTCTAACATTACCCGCGCCTGTATTATAAGACGCTAATGCTAATAGCCAGTCACCTTTAAACTCTCGTTGTAAGGCTTCTAAGTAGGAAAGGGCTGCGATCGTGGAAGCACTGATGTCACGACGACCGTCAGACCACCAATCCTGCGTCAAACCAAAATCACGACCTGTCGAAGGAATAAACTGCCATACCCCAGATGCACGTCCATGAGAGTATGCAAAAGGGTCGAATGCACTTTCAACGATGGGTAATAGGGCCAGTTCCCCTGGAATGCCACGTACATCAATTTGCTCGGCAATATAATACATATATCGCTCAGCTCGAGTTGCCATACGGTCCATATAAGCCTGATGTTTTTTATACCAATTGAGTTGTGACCTGACCCTAGGGTTGTCAATAGCTTGATCGAAACCATAAGACTTAATAATACGTTGCCATAAATCGGCATTGTCGTCAGTCACATCTATTGATGACGCCAGAGGTTGCCATTGGTCTAGGACAGGCACCACGGGGTTAGCAGCCCTAGGTTCAATGGGTTGCGTGTCCTGAACTAATGGCTGATGAGAGCATGCGCTGATCAAAATTAGGCTCAAGGGTAAAGATAATAATAGCTGGTAAAGCTTCATCCAATTATAATACTGTCGTTGTTAAGGTTGCTCAGTCTAATGAGGCAGGGCATAAAGGGTCAAGGATAAATATGAACTCTGTTCCGCATAAGTTAGATAATCAGGATTATAGGCGCTGGTTAACGAGCGTTTCTGCTCAACGAATGTTGTCTTTACAGTCGTCATGGTTACAATCACAGCTCGGGCGGTTTTCAGGTGCGCATCTTATGTTTCAGGGTCTTGACCCAAATTTAGAACTATTATCCACTAGCCCTATTAAGCATGCTTTTCGAATGGCACTGCCTTGGCAGGAAGGTATTGGAACGGATGCCTGGATGACAAGCAGTGATTGGCCTCTAGCAGACCACTGCATTGATTTGGTCGTCATGCAGCACAGCTTGGACTTTACTCGCAGGCCTCACCAAATGATTCGAGAGGCTGCGCGTACGATAGTGCCGAGTGGTCATTTGGTGATTATTGGTTTTAACCCTTGGAGTTGGTGGGGAGGAGTACAAAAAACACTTCCTTTTTCGACTAACATGCCTTGGGTAGCGAACGCTGTTAGCATGAATCGCTTACAAGATTGGTTATTGCTATTGGATTTTAGTATTCAAAGTACTAGCACGTTAGGGCACCTATGGCCTGTTACATTTCTACCTGAACGTGTTTCTCAGCGAGTAGACAGTGTTCTTGCCGGAGCAGTGGGCATGGGGAATTTTTATATGGTGATTGCTCAGAAGACAACCGTTGGGATGACCAGTATACGTTCTAAGCAATGGCCTATTCTCGAACCTCAGCTGGGGTGGGCAAAAATGGGGAACGCAAACCCGCAATCCAATCCTCATCCTAAGTCTTAACCAGTAATATGTTAATAGTCAGTCGGATGCTAAATCAATAACTGAATACTTTTTAACAGTTAAACAAATCGTTAAATAAATACCTATTAATGAACAGTGAGTGGTTACATGAGACAAGTAGTACTGGATACAGAAACAACGGGTATTGGTGCAGAAAAAGGGCACAGAATAATTGAAATTGGTTGTGTTGAGTTAATAGATCGCAAGCTAACAGGGCGCCATTACCACCAATACGTTAATCCGCAAAGACCCAGTGATGAAGAAGCGATTGGGGTTCACGGTATCACTAATGAGTTTTTAGCTGATAAGCCACTTTTCGGCCAAGTAGCGCATGCGTTTTCTGAGTTTATTGATGGCGCTGAGTTAGTTATTCATAATGCACCGTTCGACGTTGGTTTCATGGATGCTGAATTTCGTCGCTTAGACATGCCAATGACAAACACGTTTTGCAGCGTGCTTGATACCTTGGTAATGGCTCGTGACATGCGTCCCGGGCAACGTAATAGCTTGGACGCGTTGTGCAAGAGTTACGGCATTGATAATAGCCATCGAGAGTTGCACGGTGCATTACTCGATGCAGAAATTTTATCCGATGTGTATTTAATGATGACAGGGGGTCAAACAGACCTCTTATTCAGTGCAGAGTCCAGCGAAAATGTAACAGAACTAGCGCGCTCCAAGCTCAAGCAACTCGCTAATGTGAACGCACAAACTCTATCGGTCGTAAGAGCAACGACCGATGAGATGTTATGCCACAATGAAATAATGGATATATTAGACAAGAAAAGTGATGGCGCCATCTGGAGACGCTAAAAATAATGCTTAAAATCCAGTGCTAAGTCACAGTTATACCACCGTTTATCAGGCAGTATTAGGGTCGGAAGCTAAAGAGGCTTAGGTTGTTCATTAAGTAATATTTCTTTCAGGCTTTGAACCTGAGTAGAATAACGATGAATACCAAAGAATTATAGAAGACAAAATGGCTGTAAATACATACACAGGAAGTACCATGTCCAACTTGGCGTCGACATTAAATTTAGTGCGCAAAGAAGTGGATGGCGCACTTGATCAAGCAGCTGTTCAGCTAGAATATTACGCAGAAAGTGGCAGTGCGGATGATTTAAAAGGATTTTTAGGTGAGATTCAACAGGTTCGCGGTACGTTTAAAATGCTCGACTTTCGAGCAGGTGAGCGATTGTGTGAAGAGCTTGCCGATACCGGGCGAACCTTTGCCCAGCTCGAGGGTGAAAATCGTTATGCCCTAGATGCTTTTAGTAAATCAATTATGGTTTTAAAACGTTATGTAGAAATGGTAGCCAATGGTCAGTTAGTAGCGCCAGGTTTATTACTTGAGGTTATTAACGACGTGCGCAAAAGCCGACAGGAGAAAGCCTTACCCGCTGCTTACTTCTTCATCGCCAATTTACGACCTAAGCTTGACATTCCACCGGCACCGGCTCGGCCAGTTCCAATCCCTTATCGTCGAGTACGCCAGCTTTTCCAAATCGGTTTATTGGGTGTCATGCGGAACCAAGGACGAAAGGGCGCGTTGAATGTAATGGGGCGTGCAGTATCTCGAATAGAAAAAGCAGCTCGTGGACAACAGACTTGGGGATTTTGGTATGCTGTGAAGGCGGCACTCGAAGCATTGAGTCAAGAAGCGTTTGAAGTCGATCTTCCTAAGGTCATGCTCATGCGTGCTCTTGATAGCCAAATTCGAAAGTTAGAAGATAGTGATGGTAAGTTACTAACAGAGAAGCAACCTGATTGGTTACTGAAAGAGTTCCTCTATCTTATTTCGTTGGCTGAACCTCAAACAGCGCTCATCAACAAAGCACAATCAGATTTCAACTTACCTGTTAAATTACGTGAAGTTCAGTTAGCGGAAGCCCGACGGAGATTAAGTGGTCCAGATCAGTCGGCACTGGATTCGGTCACTGAAGCCTTACAAGATGAACTCCACGGAATTAAAGATTTATTAGATCTAGCAGAACGAACCGATGGTTTTGACGATAACTTCTCTGACCTGTCGGTTAGTTTGCGGCGTATCGCTGATACGTTGATCGTGGTAAACCTACAAGAGACGGCTGATCGTATAATGGCGATTGCTGATAGCTTGCGCGCTGAAGGCGAACCTTTTGACATTAAAATGCAAAAAGTTGCTGATCAAGTGCTTAGAGTTGAGCAAGACGTTCGTGGACTTGCTATTAATTCTGATATATCTACCAGCTCTAAAGTCGATCCATTAAGTTTATTAGAAGCTCGTATTGCCGCAATTTCTGAATCGCAAACCGCCCTGTCTGTTACTAAACGTGCTATTTCCTCCTATGTTGATTCTGGTGGCGATAAAATGAATATTAAGAACGTTGGAAAAACTTTACTTGATGTGAGTGGCGCCTTGTTTTTCTTAGACCAAGAAGAGGTCTCAGGTTTAATGATTAACTTGCAGCGTTTTGTTGACGATAAAATCGTTGCCAGTGAATTCTCCCCAGCAGAAGATAAGATCGAAGCGCTTGCGGATGCCATTTCTGCTGTCGAATATTACATTGATTCCTTAACCGGACAAACTTCTGGAGCAACAGAAGCGGTAGCGCTCGCTAAAGAGAGTATTAAACACTTACTTAATTAAGCTCACAAAACAACAAGCATATTCAGTTAAAGGATTCTGTATGTTGCAAGGAAGCATGGTATTCATTTTGGTTGTAACAGGGCTGCTCGCTGTGTTCGGAGCAGGTTTCCTGTTATTTCGTCGAGGTTGGTTTTGGATCTGGCTCAAAGCCAGCTTAGCAATGAGCCTTGTTGCCTTCACGGTTGCGGCTCTCTTTTCTTTGTTAGATGTTCTTACCTACAAACAATTGCTATCGGAAGTGCCTATTGCAACCATTAGCATGTACGAGAAAGATCTTCAGAATTTCGATGTGACTTTGATACCGACGGCCGGCGCAGAGCAGCGATTTGACATTCATGGTGACCAGTGGCAGTTAGATGCACGCCTATTGACTTGGGTTGGCCCTATCGCGGCCATTGGGAAAAAACCATTGTATCGCTTGGATCGTATCAGTGGTCGATATATTGCTCTTGAGCAGGCAAGAAACGCTGAACAGAGTGTTTTTGGGCTCGAGCAGTCAGTTACGATTGATATTTGGAAAATCCTGCAAACATTACCCAGTTGGATAGATGCTAATTATGGCAGTGCTGTGTATATGCCGATGGAAAATGGCGCAGTATATTCGGTACACTTAACTGCAAAAGGGATGAACGTCCGCCCGGTAAACAATATTGCTAAGCGTCTATTGGAAGATAATTGGTAGATAATTTAAAGGATAAAGGCGTGTTTGGAGTACAATGAAATTGTTTAATAGACAATTTTTAATAGCAATAAGATTGGGAAATATGAGGTACAGCAGATTGAGACAGTGTAAACGTTATAATAAATGTTAGAAAATAAATATTGAGAAGGCTAGACCTTCTCAATATTAATGTTCATTAAGCTGGAAAAAGTTCGCCCAACTTAGTAGCCAGCATCATGTCGCCTTCAACACGGAGTTGGCCAGCCATAAACGCTTGCATACCGTCAGTTTCACCGGAAACGATACCTTCAAGAGTTTCATTACTCAAAATTAGAGTAACGTTAGCGTCGTCATTTTCGCCAGTTGCTAGTTCACAAGTACCGTCTTTAACGATTAAGTGATACGTTTCACCATCTTCGATGTTGAATTGAAAAATCAAATCCAGGCCTTCAGCTGCGGCTGGGTTGAATTTGCTTTGCATGCTTTCAATGATATTAGACATGAGATGCTACCTATTTAATTGTTATGTAACTGTTTCTCTCAATGCGATCTAAAGCCCGCATCGGATGTAGAGATGCTACTTTATGAGGGGATAGGGTGAGTGTCAAATAAATTCATATGATTGTTTGGATTTTGTTGGCTTACATTGGAGAAATTATACGGTATTCTTGCATCAGATAAATTTAAACCCATGATTTTTTTGAACTTTAAGGTATCAAACTTGGAATTTCTAGCTGAATACGGCATTTTCTTATTAAAAGCCCTGACCATTGTTGTTTCTATAATACTTGTTGTCGCAGGCGTAGCGGCAGCCAGTGGGAAACAAAAGTCTCGTTATGATGGTCATATCTCCATTAACAAACTAAATGATGACCTCGATGATTATAAGGAGATACTAGAAGAAAGCTTATACGACAAAGATGAGCTAAAAGAACTTGAAAAGACTCGAGCTAAAAAAGACAAGGCAAAAGAGAAAGCTGAAAAAGCCAAAGCCAAAGCCGCTAAAAAAGTGAATAAAGCATCTAAAGTAGACGTTAGTAAAGAGGAATCGGAACAATTGGACGTTATTAAAAAGCGTGTATTTGTTTTAGATTTTGATGGTGATATTAAAGCCAGCGCGGCTGATCTGATGCGTGAAGAAATTACCGCTATATTAACCATGGCGCGAAAAGAAGATGAAGTTGTCGTCCGCTTAGAAAGTGGCGGTGGCATGGTTCATAGTTATGGCCTAGCATCTAGTCAGCTGCAGCGCATCAAGGACAAAGGCATACCTCTAACCGTATGTATCGACAAGGTGGCCGCCAGTGGCGGTTATATGATGGCCTGTATTGCTGATAAAATCATATCGGCCCCTTTTGCGATTGTCGGTTC
>JBNMOT010000129.1:0-9730 GCA_051275515.1 Oleispira sp.
TATTAATCTGGATCGTGTTGGTGGCCTTTGTGGCTAACTCAGTGGGTGAGCACATGAAGCGAGGCACTAAAATTGCGGAGTGGTGGGCAACGTTATTAATCTGTTTGTATTTTTTAAGTTCTTATTGGGATTGGAAAAAAATAAAACTGCAGGTCGGGTAACTTAGAAACTGATCCGAACACCCATACTATTAATCCATTGACTGTAATTGAAGTCATCATCGCTTTCGATGTTCGAGCTGTTTAAGGTATATTCCGAGGTAAAATACAGCTCTGACTTTTTATGAAGATAGACATTGTGCGTATAGCGGGCGGACACTTGGTTATCGTTGCGCGCAACATCATACAAAGGATCTTCATTATACTGCGTGTTTTTATATTTAGCCGATATACCCCAGTCATGACCCGAATGGCGTTTTGAATAGTGGCTATTAATGTAATAGCCCTGGGTCGCAATAAACTCATCCTGATAATTATTATCGAACACAGCCAACTCTAACTGAATCGTATTACCGGTATTTAAAAACTGGGTATAGAGTTTTATATCGTTTGAACGGCCTTCATAACCCGCATAACGGCTGTCTTTTGGCTCTTTGTTGGTATGAGAAAATTGAACGCCTAAGCGATTATCGCCAATTCGGCGTGTAATATCGAACCGACCACCGTGATAGGCTAATACACTTTTTCCGGACAGCTGATAGTGTGTGCGCGATAGCGTTGTGCGAAAACGGAAGTGGCCAGTGTAATAACTAATAGGCAAAGAAATATTTATAATACGCGTATCAAGGTCGTTGCTTTCAAATGATTCCTTAAAATAATCAACAATGATTTTTGCGTCGGTATTTTCTTGATCAAGAAATTCGTAACCCGCCATCAAACCTAGCTGAGTCTGTACATCTTCATTTTCTTGTTCTTGTTCAGAGGCATCTGCATTTCTTAGAATGTCATCAGATTCAAGAAAGACATTATTATTAATGCCACGGTTCAAATCCAGTTCGAGATTAACATCACTGGCCGCAGCGATACTGAAATGCGTATTGATTAATAGCACAGACGAGACGGCGGTTATCAAAAGTAGGGTTGATTTATTCATGACCATTCTCCACCTAATTATCAGGCTGTTAAATATTCTTGTTATTTTATAAGTACGGATGTGTATGATCGCAATACTTTCATAGCGCTGAATAACCGCGCTATGAAAGGCAGACCCTTGCAGACTAACTACCGAAACGCTCTCTCATCATGGCGCGACGTTCTTCACGGGTAAGGCTTTTTAGTTCATCGCGCAGCGAAGAACGTTCTTCGTCGCTTAACTCCGCAACCTGACTACGAATAGCTTGGCGAGTTTCGTGGCGCTCTGAGCGTAATTCTTTGCGCGCTTCTTTAAAGGCGGCTTTACCGTCTTCGGTGGTGATGTCAAAGCCGAGTTCTTCCGCTCTGGCGGTACGCATTTCTTTGCGAGCGGCTTTGAAAGCAGCCTTGCCTTCGTCGGTTGATAGATCAATGCCGAGTTCTACGGCTTTAGCTTCAATACGTTGCTGGCGGGCATCAGACATGTTCCAGCGATCTGATGCGTCACCTGCGACACTGATGCCAGATCCAAGAGCCAGAGTTAAAGCAAGAGTCGATGCGAAAGTAGTATAAAGTTTCATGGTGTATCTCCAGAATAGTGTTTTAAGTCATGTGCTCTCAGAGCGCATAGTATTAAAACGTCGGCCATGCGAAAGGGTTGACCTAGGTAACTAAAAATAATTAAATAAACCCGAATATTTCTGTAAGTATTGATGTTGGATACGGTCAGTTTATAGCGTCGTCTTATTGGTCAGTTAGTACGAGTCTGACGCGGCAGTGGTTAGACACAAAGAAAACTCTGAAGTCATCTCATGAATACGATATCGAACAGTCGTCTAAAGGCAAAGATCAATTCACATCAATAGGGGGGTGATGTGTAAGTTAAGAGAAGGTTTAGATAAGATCTTTTTATAACGGAAAACCCATTTAATACTTAGTGGGATGCTGACGAATCCGGCCAAGTAAATCCGTGCTAGATTGAATATTCGATGTGTCTCGAATCCGTTGAAGTATTTGTCGTTTTACTGAAATAAAATCAGGCTCATGTTTCATATCCATCCGACGATCTGATGATTGCGGTAACGGCGAGGTAACTATTTGGTCTATCTTACCCGGATTTGGGGACATTATAACAATCTTATCGGCAAGATAGAGCGCTTCTTCGACATCATGGGTAACAAAAATGATGCCCATATTCTCGTGGCTATGTAAATACAAAATCAGCTCGTGCATCACCTCTCGAGTCTGAGCATCCAAGGCTCCGAAGGGTTCATCCATTAACAGCCATTGAGGGCCAGCCATAATGGCTCTCGCGATCGCGACACGTTGTTGCATACCACCTGAAAGTTGATTGGGGTATTGCTTGGCGACAGTATCCAACCCCATTAACTCAAGTAGAGCGTAGGACCTATCAACCGCCGATCTACCTGCTGATTCACTCTGATCTTTTTGATGAGCCTTTAATTCGCGACAAAAGCGAACGTTTTCAATTACAGTCAACCAGGGGTACAAACTGTAATCTTGAAACACCATGGCTCGGTCTTTACCCGGCGTCTTCACTACTTGGTTACTAAGTAAAATTTCCCCGCGATCAAGAGGGTCTAGCCCAGCAATTAGCCGCAGTAGTGTTGATTTTCCACAACCTGAAGCCCCAACAAACGCGACAAATTGCCCAGCTTGCAAGGTGATGGATAATGACTCTAAAACGGTCTTTGATCGCTTACCACTAGAAAAAGATTTTGTGACGCCAGCAAGGGCAAGTTCGCCATTCATCAATCTCTCCTCATATATAACCAAGGAAAAGAAAATCGGTGCACCGCTCGTAATGTTTGATCCATAGAAAGCCCAATCAAACCTATCATGAGTATTCCTGCAAAAATAGTTTCTGTTTGGAAAAAACGTTGGGCTTTGAGAATAGCGTGTCCGACACCTGTGTTGGCTGCAACAAGTTCCGCAACAACTAGGTAAGTCCAAGCCCAACCCAGAGTGAGTCGAAGTGTATTTACAATGTCAGGTAGAGCCGACTTAAAGACAACAAGACTGAATAATTCAGATTGCTTAGCCCCTAAAGATAACGCAGCATCCAACTGATACTGGGGCACTCGTCGTACATCTTCGCTTACCATAAGTACCATTTGAAAAAAGGTACCTATCCAAATAATCGTAATTTTTGCGCTTTCATCAATGCCCACCCAAAGCAAAATCAAAGGTACAAAAGCAACCGCAGGCAAATAACGTGAAAATTCAAAAAGGGGCTGAAGTGCAGATTGAACAGGTTGTAAAGTGCCTATGAGTAAACCCAAAGGAATCGCCATCGCTGCGGCAATTAAAAAAGCGGCTGTGACGCGATAAATAGAAATACTAAGATCAGTTGTTAGCATGCCGCTTTGCCACCACTCCACTAAACGCAAAACAACGCGCTCAGGAGAGGGTAAAAATAAGGGGTTTACCCACTCCATATGGGTCGGCAACCACCAACTGAATACAATAATCACCATGATGCTAGAGCTGATTAACCAACGTGCTTTTTGTGGCAAAGACTTGCGTATAATAAAGAAATTCATCTTCGGTTAAGTTTCCCCACATTTTCGTGATTGGACCATTGGGTTAATACTTCTTCGGTGCTCATCACGGTGCCTTCGTGTAATTCAGAATTAGATGCAGCATGGGCATCGGAAACAGTGACACAATCAAAGCCTCTGTCGATAGCCTCTCAAAGCGTTGGGTGAACGCAGATGTCAGTTGTTTCACCCGTAAGTACAAGCCACGTAAAACCACTGGTTCTTAACATGATTTCAATATCTGTCTGGTAAAACGCACCACAGCCAAGCTTATCAACCAGAACTTTTTGACTCAGCGTAATGCATGAACAAATCCATACATTCCTTTTCAAGAACTCCCTGCTGCAATGCCAAAGGCTGATCTGTATAGTCGTTAATTGTCTCTACAGACATTCGAATTTCTCGCTGAGAATCACCCAGTACAACATTTACTTGTGCCATCGTGGTGGCATAAACAATTCGATCAACACGAGCTAGCCAAGCCGAGGTGAAACACATGGGACATGGCTCGCAAGTGGTGTAAAGCGTATGGCCAGATAAATCTGCACCCTTTGCTTTGCAGGCCAAACGAACCGTAAGCGTTTCTGCATGTGAGGTCATGTCCTGGTCTGTGTTTACCTGGTCATGAGCCTTCGCGACAACGAGACCTTCACTATTAACAATCACTGCTCCAAAAGGAGGCTCGCCAAGTTTCATAGCTAAATTAGCCATAGAAATAGCCTCCCGCATGGCCGTTATATCGCCACTGTTCACTTCCCGGTCACTCATGGCAAGAGGTCTTTTGTTAGCAAATTGCTGCCATCAAATTTTGCATCAATGAGAGATTGCTCGCTAAGAAATTCGATGACAGCTTCCAGTGATCCATAACCAGAGCCTCCCGCAGCAAGCAAGATTTTATTATCGATGA
The DNA here is from genome assembly GCA_051275515.1 of Oleispira sp. Classification (GTDB taxonomy): domain Bacteria; phylum Pseudomonadota; class Gammaproteobacteria; order Pseudomonadales; family Oceanobacteraceae; genus Oleispira. Next base: position 4,539 of record JBNMOT010000129.1, read on the forward strand.
TATCGTAGACTTTGTCCCCCAGCAGCATGTCTGCCGCTTCCTGTGAAGAAACCCCAAGTGCTTCTGCTACATGCGAATGACTTTCTATAGGATTTGCTCGTAAGTATAAAACGCCTTTATCCACCGCTTTAATAAAGCGAATCAACTCATCACGCTTTTTTGCTAAAGTAGCATCAGTCACTACAATACCATCCAGAATTAAATCAGGGGTATCTGCGCTGGTGAAAATGGCTTCGCCACCCGCCGATTTGGCTTTGGTTACCCATGGTTCCCAAGTTACAGCAGCATCTACTTGCCCTGCAATAAAAGCTGCGCCGGCATCATCTGCATTCATATTTACAAGCTTTACCTCTGATTCTTTAATACCAGCCTTATTCAGTGCTGCGATAAGAAGAAGATGATTTACCTCTCCTGTGGTGACCGCTATCTTTTTCCCCTTTAGATCCTCAATGCTCGCTATCTCGGGACTAGCAACTATAGCGTCAGCACCGTCTGAAGTGTCCAACAGGTATATCGCCTTCAAGCCACCTGCGCCTTTTCCAGTTGCCAGTGAAAGGTTGTACAGTGTGGTCAGAGCAATATCGACATGACCCGCAACCAATGGAGGAACTGTATCTCCTGGGCCAGAAAATTCAACCGTTTCTATTTCAAGGTCTACTTCTTTGAAAAACCCTTTTGCTTTAGCAACGAAAAAGCCGGAATAGCCAACCCACATATCATGGGCAACTATCAATTTATCGCTAGCTGCGACCGAACCCGACAGCATCGCCAGCGAGAATAGAAGTCCACTTGAGGCTTTACGAATAAACGATATGTTCATACTGTTTTCTCCTGACGGTTTAAAGATAATTTAATGAATCTTTATCTTATTTCGCACCTGAACTTTATAAAATAGCGCTCTTTGAATGTGTACATTTAGAAATACGAATACGATTTTTTTTGCATTATTTCGGTGCACATAAATCACATCAGCTACCCAAAAAGGCGCTATTTTAGATGGGAAGAACAATTAAACTTGACGCTGCAGAATATTTCAATCGATAGCGAACACTGAGTTCATTTCATTTGCCAATTTTATACGTCTCTTTCGGTATATAAATTGCTTTCTTTCAATGAAGGGCGTAGTGAAACAAGAGGAAGATTATGACCAGTGATATTGAATTACGCCTTTTACGTGTGTTTCGTGGAGTCGTCGAATCAGGTGGGTTCACTAATGCTCAATCCGTTCTCAATTTAAGCCAGTCTACGGTTAGCAACCAGATGGCACTGTTGGAGTCGCGTCTCGGTTTTGTGCTTTGTCAGAGAGGTCGTGGCGGATTTCGACTTACAGATGAAGGACGAGCTTACTATCTTCAGGTGGTGGAATTGTCTAATGCGCTTAGTCGTTTCCAAAGTAGCACGGCTAATATAAAAGACAGGCTTTGTGGAAAGTTACGAATTGGTTTTCTCGATAATATTATTACTGATGATAACTGCCCATTGCAGGAAGCACTGTCTCGATTTACTCGGCATCCAGAAAATGATGTAAAAATCACTTTGGACGTTTTATCTCCTCCCGAACTTGAAAATGCACTGCTTAATCATGAATTGGATGCAGCGATCAGTATTTTTCCTCAGCGAGTTGCAGGGCTTAGCTACGACTACCTTTATAAAGAACGCGATGTACTAGTTTGCCACCCAGATCATAAACTTGCTGTTATTGACGACCCCCGGCTGCTTTCTCTTGCGTTACCCGAAGCATCAAGAATTATTCGTACATTTCTAAATGGTCGAGAATTTCCATTTGACTTATTAGGTGGTAGCCGAGAAGCTAAGGTTAGCAGCCTTGAGGCCTCTACGCTGCTCATACTCAGTCGAAGTTATATAGGTTTTTTGCCAGAACATTACGCACGCCACTGGACAAAAAGAGGCAAGCTGGTGCAACTAATGCCAGAAAAGTTTCATCGATATTCAGATTTTTTTCTTGCGATAAGAGATCAACAAAGCAGTAACTCTAGCGCACTAGAGTTTTTTTTGAAGTGCTTACATAATGTTTCCAACACGCCAAAACCTCTTACGTTAGTAAAGCACCCGTCTAAACAATAGAGGAATCAACTCAAGTAAAATTCGGGTCAGATGAGATTTTACATAACAAGGCAACCTGGCAGTACATTATTTTCTTGTTCAGAGGCATCTGCATTTCTTAGAATGTCATCAGATTCAAGAAAGACACTATTATTAAGGCAGACCATTGCAGACTAACTACCGAAATGCTCATTCATCGATGCCAGATCCAAGAGCCAGAGTTAAAGCAAGAGTCGATGCGAAAGTAGTATAAAGTTTCATGGTGTATTTTCAGAATAGTATTAAAACGTCGGCCATGCGAAAGGGTTGACCTAGGTAACTAAAAATAATTAAATAAACCCAGAATATTTCTGTAAGTATTTAATTATTAAAGGAAAATTAATTGAAGTATCTATCGTCATTAAAAAGGTTTTCTATTTTCAAACTGGCTATCCGTGCATTGCTAATTAGTGCATTGCTGAGCAGTTCGGCTTACGCCAGCGAAGGCCAGCACGGGATACAAGTAGGGCATAGCCAGCAGCGCCAAGGCTTTACTTTTGAAGATCAAAGCTTGGCGATAGCGGTCGGTTCGAATACGGTGCAGTATCAGTATTCACAATCTCATTGGTTAATAGGCTTTGCGCTGAGTCGCGCTGATGGTGACAAAACCGCCGCTGGCGATAGGGCCTATCAGTTTGATTTTGACAGTCGTACAAACTCTGTTTTCGCAGAAATGAGCTTAGACAATTTTTGGTTAGGAATGGGTTTTAGCCAAGGCCTTGATGATAGCCAATATAGAATTAACCGCAGTGCTGTAAATGGTGAGGTCTATGATCAGAGCGATTTCAATAATGTGAGTATTGATGTCGGCTACGGTCAGTTTCTCGCGTCGTCTTATTGGTCAGTCAGTACAAGTCTGACGCAGCAGTGGTTAGACACAAAGAAAACTCTGAAGCTGAGTCGCACCGAGAAACCGCTGCTGAATCAACAGAGCAATGCAACAGAGCAGGCATTATTCGCGGCTTTGAATGCCCGTTACGAATATTATTTTACCCTATCGGATCGTTATGAACTGGCATTATCGGGGGCGCTGAATCATCAGTTTACGCTCAGGGGTGATGGCCGTATTCAGTTTAATCGTCAGCGCAGTAAAGAATTAACGTCATCAGTATCGGCGACGACAGCGCTATCGGCTAGGGTATCTTTATTGTATTCGCGGTATTCACTCTCTGCTGAGAGGGATCAGTTAACCGATCAATCTGCAGCAGATGCCTATTATGGAATAGGCCTAGGGGTGAGCTTTTAGCGCATGTTTAGCGACGGTTAGCACGCTGACGTTGAGCGCCTTGTTGACGATGCTGAATAAATTTCTGTTTTAATACTTTACGCTGTTGCTGATTTTTTTGCTTAAACGTGTCGTAGCTTTTTTTCAGCTGCTGTTTTTTATTCGCCGGTAATTGTTGATAGCGCTGAATTTTATCACTGGCTTGGTCGCGTTGATTTTTGGGTAATTTTTTAAAGCGATCATAGCGGCGTTTAGCGGTGTTTTGCTGATCAGGGCTGAAATTATTCCAACGCTGAGCGCCCTTGATTAATTTCTGTTGCTTCGTCCCTTCAAGAGACGACCACTTATCTTTAAAAGGCGATAGTGTGGTTTGCACATCACGAGGCAGCGCAGAGAATTCTTCTGCTTGCACCCACGAAGCCAATAACAGCAGAGTAGAAGCGCATAAGCTGATGATAAAATTATTCATGGTCTTCCTCCTGTTCCTTCGTTATTAACATGTGTTCTAGTTCTGGCTCAGTCACGCTGAGTGGATCAATCAACTCACCGTCTTCTTCGAGGGTATCGGCCAGAAACAATAAAAATGCTTCATCATCAATCGCACTCGGCGCCGCCTGACTGGTTAATGTAATCATCATAGTGCTAACCATCGTGCTAACCACTAATAACGGGGTGAGTATTTTCTTGCTCGACCAGCCACAAGGCAAAATCGAGATCGTTGACCATATCGAGTTCATCATCATCTAACTCTGCAAAAGATGTGATTAAGTCTAGCGCATTCAGTTGCGAATTTTCAGCCCCTAATTCGTTATTTAATACATCAGTCGAGGCGACATAAACCGAATCAAAGAGACTAGGCTGATCAATACTCGCCGCAGTGAAGTACCATAACGGCACGGCCAGTAACAAGCTCGCCGCAATCGCCAAGGCTGGCTTGGGTAATTGACGGAAGGCATTCAGAGAAACAACCGTGCCTGTTTGGCCTTCTTTCGTTTGTGCCAAATTGTCGGGTACAGCCGCCGCGGCCAGCGCTTTTAGTCGAGCGGCTTTCAGCTTATTAAGCGTCGCGTCGTCTAACGTATCGATACTCTGATCGAGTTGTTGCTGCAATGCGTGTTCAAACGAATCAGGCTTTTTCATAAAGCACCTGCTGTAATTTATGTAGGGCGCGAAAATGGTGAGTCTTCACACTGCCTTGGGTTATTTTCATCATCTCGGCGGTTTCTTTCACCGAAAACCCCTCCCAGCTGCGTAACAAAAAACACTGCTGTTGTTTAGGAGGAAGCGCTTCAATCGCGGCTAAGGCTTTGGCCCCCAGCTGCTCGCTGTGCAAGTATTGCTCGGGGCTAAACTCATGCTGTCGCGAATATTGGTCGGCTATCTCGGCGTCGTCGTCTTCGGTATCAATCGCGCGATCTGCTGGGCGGCTAAACCATTTACGCCAGCGGCTTTGGCTACGATGAAAGTCCATAATGCAGTTCGACAAAATAGTATAAAACAGCGGGCGCCACTGGTCACTCGCCTCTGTGCCTGCGTGCTGACCATAGCTTTGGGCCAGCTTAATCATGCTGTCTTGCACAATATCCAGTGCATCGGCATCGTTTTTGACCGCCATCATCGCCATGCGATAGGCCTTACGCTCAACACCCGCCAAAAATTGGTCCAGAGTCAGCACCAGTGATCGCTCTGCTGGGTAAATATCGGCATGGTTTGCTCCTTATACTTGCTGTCTTAACCACTCTATAGACACAACGTATGAACGCTAGATGGGTTGACAACATAGTGAAAAATAAATAAACATTATCTTACAACTGAGGCTTAGCCCGCTCAATAATCGCCTTACAGTTTACACCCACCGGCAGCG
>JBNMOT010000130.1:0-9427 GCA_051275515.1 Oleispira sp.
ACATCTCAGTTGCGGAGGGGTGGCAGAGCGGTCGAATGCACCAGTCTTGAAAACTGGCAAAGGTTAATAGCCTTTCTAGGGTTCAAATCCCTATCCCTCCGCCATTTTTACACAGAGGAAACTTTCCTAATTCGGTGTAGAAATCATCTGTTAGCGGTCAACCTAATATCATCGAAAATACAATAAACAACCAAGCTAACAAGCCCACTACTGCAAACCATTCTAATTTGATTATATTTTTGTATATATTATTTAATGATGAAGAATGAAGTCTTTGGGTGATGCGCACTAAGACTGAAATCAACATTTCTTCCCCTTCATAAGCAAGCAACCTAAATATTATATTGACAGGATTTAAGCTTATGAACTGCAGTCTTTTGTGGCTCTATTGTTGTGACATGTAACTCAGTCTTTAAAAGCGATAATGAATCTAGCACAAGAAGCTGCTAATGCATCGAGATTATAACCGCCTTCCAGTACCGCCAGAATTTTATTGCTAGAAGTTTCTTTATTAATCTCAGAAATAAATCCTCCCAGCCAGGCGTAATCACTCTCCGTCCAATTTAATTCAGCCATTGGGTCATCAGTGTGAGCATCAAAGCCGGCCGAGACTATGGTTAACTGTGGTTTGAAATCCTGTAATTGCTTAAGCCATTGGGTCTCTAACGCTCTGCGCATCTCTAATCCACCCGTACCTTCTCCAAGTGGAGAGTTAATCACGTTAGAATAAATATTTTGCCAGTGCGAAAAAGGAAAGCTTGGATGCTGAAAGCTGGAACATATCAAGAAGGCAGGATCATTTGCTAATATATCAATTGTGCCGTTGCCCTGATGAACATCAAAATCGATAACAGCAATTCGTTCTAATTTATATTCTTGCTGAGCTTTTTTAGCCGCTATGGCAACGTTATTAAGAAAGCAAAAGCCCATGGGCTTGTTTCTTTCAGCGTGATGCCCAGGTGGTCGAACCGCACAAAATGCACGATCCACTTTACCTTGCAGCAAATCATCTAATGCCTCTACCACACATCCGGCTGCCTGGTACGCCGCTCTCAATGAGCCTACGGACATAGGGGTATCGACATCAGCTAAGATGCTGCCATTGACGGGACTCATAGTTAGTAGTTGTTCTATGTACCCTGATTTATGAGCACGCAAGAGATCTTGCTGAACAACAAGACTTCCGCCGCCTCGATTGGCGTCTTGCAATACACCCAGTCGATCAAGCTGATGGTTGATGGCAATGATCCGCATAGGATGCTCTGGATGCATATCCCCAACGTCATGATCTAGGTGTGAGGTGTAGCTATAATAGCCAAGCTTCATTTTATTATTCTGCTGGTTCTGTATGATACGGTTTAGATTTATCAGTATAACGATTTGATTAATTTTGATCAATTTTGATCAATGAAATAAAAAGGCATTGAGTTATGGGGACGCGAGCGCTTGAGCAGATTTTCACACCTTCTTCTATCGCAGTGATAGGCGCTTCTGATAAACCAGGTAGCTTAGGTGGGGCCGTATTACGTAACTTGCTTGAGGCAAAGTTCGAAGGTGATATATACCCTATCAATGCTCGGGGTTATGAATACGTGTCTGGAATAAAAGCTTACTCCCGTATATCGCAAATTCCTTTCAATGTTGAGTTAGCCATTATATGCACTCCAGCGAATACTGTTGATAATATTATTACCGCGCTAGCGAAGGCCAATGTACCGGCCGCCGTTATTATGACTGGAGAGACTGCTCGAGGGCGTTCACGTCCTTTTTCTCCATCGAGAAGTCGCTTGCTTGCGGTTCAAGAGCAAGCCCACGTTAGAATATTAGGCCCTGATTGTCTTGGGGTGATAAACCCGAATCACAAACTTAATGCCAGCAATCTGCATATCCCCGTTAAACCTGGCCACATTGCTTACTTAGGCCAATCGGGCGCTATCACGAATGCAATCACGGATTGGGCAATCGCTCGTAATATTGGTTTTTCTCATGTATTGACACTTGGCCAAGGCCAAGACATTAAATTGGCTGATGTCATTGACTATTTGGCTTCAGACAGATCCGCCAAGACTCTCTTAGTGCACCTTGATGATTTTAAAGAAGGTCGGATTTTATTGCGTTCGCTTCGAGCAGCGTCGCGCAATAAGCTGGTATTAGTTGTAAAAAGCAATCGTTTCTCCGCTTCTCCACTGAGCAATAACATTTATACTCCTGGTATTTTAAACCGAGATGCATTGATTGATCATGCTTTGCAACGAGCCGGAGTCTTGCGTGTTGGTGCAACGGATGAGTTGTTTGATTGCATTGATACAATTCAGCAAAAGAAACAACTAAAAGGCGATAGGCTTGCCATTATTAGTAATAGTCGAGGTGGCGCCATATTAGCAATCGATCGACTTCTGCATGATAGAGGAACGCTTGCGGATTTTTCACTTGAGACTCAGCAGCAATTATCAAAAATACTTCCAGAATTTTCTTCAAATTGTAACCCTGTGCTATTGAGCTCCGAACTAAAAGCGGCGCAACTTAAAACCGTGGCAGCGTTGCTGTTAAAAGACAATAACGTCGACGCTGTATTGGTTGTTTACACTCCAGGGCTGGGGACTGTGCCAGAAGAAAATGCACTCGCCCTTACTCAGCTTGTGCCTAAAACAAATAAGACTCTTTTTTGTAGCTGGATGGGCGATTATAGCGTGCAAGCGTCTCGTACCTTACTTGATCATCACTCGGTTCCTAATTTTGATACTCCGGATAATGCAATCAAAGCATTTATGTACATGGTCTCACATACCCGTACTCAAAAGTTAATGCGTGAAACACCAGAAAGTATCGCAACACTTGCTGGGTATTCAAAATACATTGCTAAGCAACTGCCCATCAACGATGTTATCAACCCACAACTTGCATGGCAGTTATTAAAAAATTACGGCTTTGCTTCTGTCGATAACCACTATACGCAAGACGCTCAGCAACTTTCTGCAATGAGTGAAGGTGTCCAGCCACCCTGGGTTGTTAAAATTCATCATAAAGACTATTTAAAACCTTTTGCCTACGGTGACAATGCTCGCCAACGCTGGCGCAGCGTTGGGCTCAACATCACTAGTAAAAGTCATCTCAATGAAGAGGTCGAGCGCTTAAATAAAGAGCTGAAAGATCGGTTTCCTGACAGTCCTGTTATGGGCTATAGCATTCAAACCATGCATAGGGCACTTGATAACATTCAGATCAGCATCGGCTTGGGTAGAGATGAAGAGGTAGGTCCGTTCATATTTTTCGGTGGCGGCGGCAGTACGGCCGACATATTAACTGACCGACAGGTCGCTATACCTCCTCTTAATACGGTACTTGCACGACATCTCATTGAGCGTAGCCATGCGAGCCAAGTCATGCGAGAACGCAGTGATAATTATGTTCAAGAATTGACTATTTTAAGTCGTTGGCTAGTGGCAATTTCTCAGCTGTCTAGCCAATACCCGACTATTTCTGGATTAGAGCTTAATGCTATTCGAGCCAATAATGGTGAGTTTTTAGTGTTAGGCGTAGCGGGGCAAACCGCTAATAGCATTACACCCACCTTCAAAGCCTACCCAGTAGAACTTGAAGAAACGGTTCGTAATCACCTTAAGCGGGCTTTTAAAATCAGGCCGATTAAAGCTGAGGATGAAGGATGCCTGGCAGATTTTTACCGTAAATTAAGCCCCGACACTTTGCGCTTTCGTTTTTTTAACGCTCGACAAAATTTTGAACATAAAGAGTTAGCACGTTTTTCGCAGATAGATTACGATCGAGAAATGGAATTTGTCGCTTTCAATAGTAAAATGATCGTAGGTGTTGTGCGCAGCTGGATTGACCCGGATAGTATTACCGCAGAATTCTCTGTTTTGGTGGGGGATGATCAGGTCGGCCAACAGCTTGGGTTTATTTTGATGCAAAAGATGATTGGGTACCTGACCGAGCAACGTGGTGTTCTTCAACTTATTGGTAGTGTCTTAAGCAATAATCGGCCTATGTTAAAGTTAGCGCGGCGATTAGGATTTAGTGAAAAAGAAAATCAAAAAGAAGGGTTTATTGAGATCATACTGAACTTGAATCCTGCCACTCAGAACTGGCAAACGAAACGACTCTATATACTTGATTGATTAATTCGTTAGAATAGCAGTATTAAGTGTTTTCGATGCTTTTTGACGTTGTAATGTGTGAGGTGCTGTTTGATTAGAGTATTAGTGGTAGATGATCACGATTTAGTACGCTCTGGCATTGTTAGGCTTTTAGCGGATATCAATAATATTGAGGTGGTTGGCGAAGCTGACTGCGGTGAAAATGCGGTCAATCTGTGTCGCGAACTTGTGCCTGATGTCGTCCTTATGGATATCAATATGCCAGGCATTGGTGGACTTGAGGCCACCCGAAAGGTTGTTCGTTACAATCCAGACATTAAAGTGATTGCCGTCACCGCTTGCGATGATGGCCCGTTCGCTACTCGCCTTATGCAAGCAGGTGCGGCCGGCTTTATGGGTAAAGGGGCAGACGTCAACGAAATGGTGCGTGCTGTTCTAAAAGTACACTCAGGTCAACGTTACATCAGCCCTGATATTGCTCAGCGCATGGCACTAAAGCCTTTTCAGAAGGGCAGTGAATCACCTTTTGATGTTCTGTCGGAGCGCGAAATGCAAACAACACTCATGATTGTTGGCTGTCATAAGGTTCAAGAAATTAGTGATAAATTATGCGTTAGCCCAAAAACAGTTAACAGCTACCGCTATCGTATATTTGAGAAGCTGGGTATTGATGGTGACGTTGAGCTGACGGTGCTTGCTATGAAGCATGGCGTTCTCGATACTCAAACCATTTCTTAATTAGATCTATTTTATGCCATTTGATTCAGCCTCTTTTTTAGTGAACTTGACCCATCGTACTGGGGTTTATCAAATGTTTGATGAAAGAAGTGAGCTGATTTATGTCGGCAAAGCTAAAAATCTCAAGCAAAGGGTATCAAGTTATTTTCGAGCCCGCGGCCTAAACGATAAAACTCTGGCACTTGTTGCCCGTATCTTTCGCATTGAAATTATTATTACGCAAAGTGAAACCGAAGCCCTAATTCTTGAGCAGACGCTCATCAAGAAGCATCGGCCACAATATAATATCTTACTTAAAGATGATAAGTCCTACCCTTATATTTATATCAGTAAACACAAATACCCACTCATCGCATACCGCCGTGGCAAAACTGTTAAGAGTGGTCAGTACTTTGGCCCTTATCCCAACGTCTATGCAGTGAAAGAAAGTCTGAGTTATTTACAGCGCATTTTTAAACTTAGAAATTGTGAAGACTCTTATTTTAGTAATCGCAGTCGTCCTTGTTTGCAATACCAGATAAAGCGATGCAGTGCACCGTGTGTAAAGCACATTGGTGTTGATGATTACCAGCAAGATATCGATCATGCCATTCTCTTTTTGCAGGGAAAAAGCAGTGCCCTTACGAAAGAGCTCGAATTGCAAATGGAGAGCGCCGCCGAGCAGTTATTGTTTGAAAGAGCGGGCGAGATTCGTGATCAGCTTTTACATCTGCGTACCCTGCAAGAAAAGCAATATGTCAGTACTGAAAAAGGCAGTGTTGATTGCTGGGCTAGCCACAATAGCAAGGGTAGCATCTGCATTCAGCGCCTTAGTTTCCGTGAAGGCACTTTAATTAATAGCAAGAGCTACTTTCCTGATAATAAACTCGATGAAGAGGAAGGTATCGTCCTTAAAGAGTTGCTCGCGCAATATTATTTATCAGGCAGTCCTAGTAATGGTTTCCCTGATCAGGTTTTAGTTGAGCTGGAGCAAGAGACTGGCGAGATATTGCTTGCTGCGATTAACGAAGTCAGTAAGAAAGTCTGCTACTGGCTGCAGCAACCCAAAACAGATAAGCGCAAATGGCTGAGCATGACGCAAGAGAATGCGATGAATGCTGCTAGCAGTAAGTCATTGGAAAAAAATGCTTATTTTGAGCGCTTTCAGGCCGTGCAGGCCATATTTAATTTAGCAAAGCCGCCTAATCGAATTGAATGCTTCGATATTAGTCATTCAAAAGGAGAGGCTACCGTTGCTTCCTGCGTAGTGGCTGACCAGAAAGGCGCGCGAAAGGATCTATATCGCCGCTTCAATATAAAAGATATTACCCCTGGTGATGATTACGCGGCGATCAGACAAGCGGTTTTTCGTCACTTCTCGCGTCTAAAAGAAAAACAAGATTATCCTGATGTTTTACTGATTGATGGGGCTCAAGGCCAGGTGAATCAAGCTCACAGTGCGCTTATTGAACTTGCTATTCCTGATGTACTGATTGTCGGTATATCCAAAGGAGAGACCCGAAAAGCGGGCTGGGAATTTCTTTGGCCTCAAGGAGAATCCATACCTATTTTGCCAAGCCAGCACGATCGTGGTTTTTTACAGCTGCAAGAAGTCCGTGATGAAGCTCATAGATTTGCAATTACAGGGCATCGAAAACAACGGGCCAAAGCACGGACCATTTCTGGTTTGGAAACCATTGCGGGGGTCGGTGCAAAAAGAAGGCGTGAATTACTTCGTCATTTTGGTAGTATGAGCACGCTTAAAGGAGCCTCTATTGATGAAATTACCAAGGTCTCAGGTATCAGCATAGGTCTTGCAGCGGATATACATGCCGCACTGAATAACGAATTGAAAGATTAAATTAAGAGAAGTTATGAATTTACCCAATATACTCACTTTGTCCCGCATAATCATGATCCCTGTAATGATATTTTGTTACTACTACTGGCCAGCAGACAATGCACATTTTATCGCGGCATGGGTTTTTATGATTGCGTCTATAACCGATTGGTTTGATGGCTATCTCGCTCGTAAATGGGATCAGTCAACGGCACTGGGCGCATTCCTTGACCCTGTTGCAGATAAGCTCAGTGTTGTTATCGCCTTAGCATTACTGATCGAAGACTATTCAAGCATGATGCTAACCATACCTGCGCTGATCATTATTGGTCGTGAAGTTGTTATTTCTGCATTAAGAGAGTGGATGGCCGAGCTCGGCAAACGTGCTGACGTTGCAGTATCAATGGTTGGTAAGGTTAAAACCTTTTTACAAATGGCCGCGATTACTATGATTATGGGTTTCGCCCCAGATCACTGGATGGGCATTTTAGGTATGATAGGGTTATACTTCGCTGCAGTTTTAACAGTCTGGTCAATGTATACCTACATAAAGGCCGCTTGGTCTGATTTACTGGTCGATTGATGAAACATTAAAGAGCTTATCTTATTTTGAAAAACTCGTAAGTTATTTAAAAATAAGGAGAAAATCTGTTGACAGACTTTTAAAAATCGCCATAATACGCTCCAAGTTCAAGGGGAAAGCAAGTCTTAACCCAACAGAACACGCTGAGAGATCAGTCAAAACATCAAGTATTTTGCGGAAATAGCTCAGTTGGTAGAGCATAACCTTGCCAAGGTTGGGGTCGGGAGTTCGAGTCTCCTTTTCCGCTCCATTTTAAATATTACCAAGTTAAAGTGGCTTAAAGATACAGGAAGGCGTGATAGCAAAGCGGTTATGCAGTGGATTGCAAATCCATCTAGCCCGGTTCGACTCCGGGTCACGCCTCCATCTTCAAGATCGTAAGATCTTTTAGCGCAAGCTAACATTCGATGCCCGGGTGGTGGAATTGGTAGACACAGGGGACTTAAAATCCCCCGGCAGCAATGCTGTGCCGGTTCAATTCCGGCTCCGGGTACCATTTATCATCCAATTATATTTATTAATCCTTTTAGCTCTCCCTAGGATTTTATTTCTGATTAGTAATCATCAATTTAATCTCCCTGCTTGTTACTTTATTACGTCAAGAATTTTAACACTTCAATAATCCCTTCATGTCTATTTTTACTCTGAATTAAAATCAACCTTATTTAGCCTCCGCACTGCAGTTTTATAAGCATCTCCCTATGTCTGAAATCCAGCCTAGCAACGCACTACCAAAACTTATCATCACACCCGCCATCAACATAATCTGATCGATAACTGACGAGAGGTTGTCGGCATTTGACATAACTTACTCAATACTTACGCTTATTGAAACAATCATTCGTAGATATTCTGTTAATTTTAACTAAAGTTAATAATACGTATATTTTTCAAGTAAGTAGCAGGCTTGCTTCCTAGATAAGCTCAAGTTAAAGGTCAATAAGAATGAGAACAAGAGTCCTCTATAATGAGTAGAATTAAAAAAGCTGATACAAGTTCTCCACCTCAAATTGACAAGAATATTTACACCCGTAGCTTAATAGAAGCCAGTCTTGATCCATTAGTCACGATAAGCCCAGATGGCAAGATTACCGACGTTAATGAAGCGACGGCCAAGGTCACCGGTGTCGATCGCGATAACCTTATTGGAACTGATTTCTCTAACTACTTTACGGAACCTGAAAAGGCCCGTGAAGGCTATCTTCAGGTTTTTGCTAAAGGCTTTGTTACCGACTATCCGCTGACTATCCGCAATAAAAATGGCCGTCTAATGGACGTCCTCTACAATGCCTCAGTATACCGTGATGTGAATGGCGAAGTGCTGGGTGTTTTCGCTGCTGCCCGTGATGTTACTGAACAGAAGCAGGCTTCACAATATGCACGCAGCCTGATTGAGGCCAGCCTCGATCCTTTGGTGACAATCAGCCTAGATGGTAAAATTACTGACGTTAATGAAGCGACGGCCAGGGTCACCGGTGTCGATCGTGATCATCTTATTGGAACTGATTTCTCTGACTACTTTACGGAACCTGATAAGGCCCGTGAAGGCTATCTTCAGGTTTTTGCTAAAGGCTTTGTTACCGACTATCCACTGACTATCCGCAATAAAAATGGCCGTCTAATGGACGTTCTCTACAATGCCTCAGTATACCGTGATGTGAACGGCGAAGTGCTGGGTGTTTTCGCTGCTGCACGAGATGTCACAGAGCAAAAGCAGGCTGAGGCCGAAATTGTTGCGCAATCGAAAATCCTAGAACGCCAGAACTGGATTGGCGAAGGCCAGCGCATGCTCAGCGAGCGCATGCAGGGTGAAAAAAATGTCGTCAAATTGGCTAACGATATTACAACCTGTATTGCTGAGCGTGTCGGTGCTCAAGTTGGCGCCTTGTTCCTTTTTGAGAATCACTCTCTTAAATTGACTGGACGATTTTCCTATCGTAGCCACACAGGCGTGCCTGATAGTTTTTTATTGGGCGAAGGTCTGGTTGGACAAGCGGCAGCGGGGCGTAAGGCTATTGTTTTGAATGATGTCCCCAATGATTATGTAATGGTTGGTTCGTCTCTTGGTCACTCAGTACCGAGAAGCCTGTTAGCGATGCCTATCTTTTTTGATGGGAAAGTAGAGAGTGTGATTGAGCTGGCCTCAATGACTCCCTTATCAGAGTTGCATCA
>JBNMOT010000131.1:0-9172 GCA_051275515.1 Oleispira sp.
AAACGCAGTAGCGCCGATGGTAGTGTGGGGTTTCCCCATGTGAGAGTAGGTCATCGTCAAGCTCTTATTCTAAAAATCCCCAATAGATCTCTTTAATAGAGAGTCTGTTGGGGATTTTTTTTGCCTGACAGAAAATAAAATCGGCGATATGTATTGTTGTAAAAGTATTTACCCCATTAGCATGACTCGCAAAGCAGCATTAGATTACAATAGCGTTTCATAAAAATATAAAAAGTAGCATAAGCATCAATTGAATCTAAATTGTGACATTTATACAGTATTAAGCTTAAAATAATCGATAGATTGTTGATTTAATTGGTAAGTCCTATTCAATCATGTCGGTTAATAGTTAATTCCATTTCACCTTATTGAAGTACCTTCGTTTCAATAACAAATTTATTTCTTTTTAATTGTTTTAATTCCCTATTAAATAATCCAGCTCAGCACCCTACTCAGAAAGTAGTGCTTATAATAAAAAATAAAGCCTCTTACCGGTGAATAATGCTAAATACACTCTTCAAAATATTGTTTTGTACCCTGTTTATCGTGCAAAACAGCAATGCTCAGCTTGTGCCAATTGATGAGCATGAATTGTCAGATATGACTGGGCAAGCTTTTATTAATGTTGATCGTTTGCAGACAGCAAAAAATTCTTCAGATCAAACTATTGATACAACTAAAATCACACTGGGTTTAGATATTAAAACATCTATTAATGCTGACTTATTAGATTTGGGTAATTATGATCGGAACGGAAACGCTGGGTCTGACATCAGAATTAATGACTTTGCGCTAGGAAGAATTGACTCTGGCGGAAACATTATTCCTTTTGAAATATCTGATCCCTTTATAGAATTAGCCTTTGATACAGATGCTGAAGGTAAAGAGAATTTAATTGGGTTGCGCTTTGGTTTTGGTGGTGCAAAAGGTGCTTTGTCTGGGAATATAGAATCACTAACCGGGAAGGTCAATGTTGATATTGTTGGAACTGCAAAGCCTATTCGAGATGTGGCAGGAGGGTTTAATAGATTTTTATTAAGTGTTGCTGGTGTTTCCGATAATACAAGACTGAGGGCTACAGCGGAGTTAGTTCAACCCAACGGTGCTCCCAATTCTGTGAGAGCAACGATGGTGGGCATTCCTAATGGTGATACTTTGGGGTGCGAATCAGGATGCAATCTAGGAGGGTTATCCAATGCTCTATTAAGTCTGTTCGCATCTAATGATTGTGCGGTACTAGGAATCGATACATGTTTCCCAATAAATACCTATAGAACGCTTGAAATTGGAGATAAGCAAGGGGATGGATCATTCACAGAATCTTCTGGTTTATACCTCTCATTTTTATCTGAAACACTAGTTTGGGAGCCCGGAACGACGCAAGCAGAGACGGGAGCATTTTTAAATGTACCGACGGGTGGTTTAGAGGTCGACTTTGAACAGGCATTTAGTGGTATCGAAAGAGCGAGGACTCGATATGTTGACCCGTATTATGATTAATGTGTTGCGGTTTATTGTATTGGTAGCGTTCCCTATATTTTCTTACTCTGAACTTGTTTCATTGGATGACTCTATTTTGAAAAATATCGATGGTGAAGGTATTGGTATAGTTATAGAAGATTTTGTTTATGAAGCCGGTGAGCAATCCAATGGTGGAACATTCGAAATATCAGGTTTAGAGAACTCAAACGGTCAATCAGTAGTATTTGGCATTTCGCAATTTTATGTAGCAGGCAGTAATAGTGACCGTGGCGTTAATGTAATTAATAACCCCGTGAATATTGGTCGTTTACAATACCCCTACAATATTGAATTACGTGATGGTAATGATATTAATATTAATGATAAGGCTGTGTTGGAATTATCAGCACCAGAAAAAATTATTGATATTAGTTATTTTAAAACATCAAAAGCGACGAGGGCTGAGAATCGGTTTCCTGGTGAACAAGTTGCTTCCGGGCAGAGGGTTGATGAATTTAATTTCAGTGAGTTTAATAATACTATTTTCTCTACCAGAGCGGGTGAAAAGGTGGATTTAGGTATTCGTTTCGATTTAGAAATTACAGGGGTTAGTGCTCAATCGTTAGAAAATCACATTAAGGAACTTGTTATTGATGGATCTTACATTCGTTTATGGGGAAGTGATAATCGGGTCGAAGCTGAAGTCAATTTGAACTTGTATGCGAAGCAATTGGAATTCCGAGCATGTGATTCGCTCGGTCGCAATTGCGGGGATTCGGTTAGTTTTAATAACATAGGTATTGAAGCGCAGTTAGGAAATGGAGATTTTCAGCCGGTTACTTTTGAAGTAACCTCTGGTGGTCAGTTCTTATTTTTAGTAGGTTCATTAGAAGGTCAGTGTGCTACAAACACGACCGGCGGTTGTGTCGATGGAAGTGCAAAGCTTAGGCTTGACGAATATTATACGACCGGCCCGAGTACAAATGTTTATGTTGATAATGTACGTATTGGCAATGCGCCTATTAATACAGTTGGAAATTTTGGGAGTTCAACTATTTCCAATTTACAAATTCAATATTTAGAAGTTACGAGTCACGACTTGTAATACAAGGATGATGATTATTATGATAAAAATAATATCGGTAATTTTATCGCTTGTTTCTGCTTTAAATACATATTCTATGGAGCCTTTAGCAGAAGAAGAGTTAAAAGAAATTTTGGGGCAAGGTGGTGTATATCTTTCAGGAGATATAACTATCAATGAAACCGGAGGGCCATTAAATGATTTGACGGATGTTTCAAACCCAGTCGTATGGCAGGAAAATTGTGTGGTGACATCAACTAATAAACGCTGCGGTGCGCGCATAGCGGTCAATGCTGGGGGCGGTTCGAATTCTGGTTGGTTGGTATTAGATAATATTCGCGGCCGTTTTTATTTTGAAGGCATGACATTAAAAACTCGATCCATTAATAACGGCTTTAGCGGCGATGGTGTGTTATTTGATAACGACGTGCTTGAAATCGGTTTACCAAATACTGTTAGTTACAGTAATGTGAGCTATACACTTGCAAATAGTAGTGACGCAAGACCTACGGATGCGGGTTTTAATCAGACTGATATTGTAAGCGTAAAAATTGATGGTGACGTGAGTCTTCGTGGCAATTTATTGTTATTCCCAACGGGTTATCCATAGGGGGTGATTAATATGAAAATTAATAAATTAATTCTATGCTCTTTAGTATCATTATTGTCCTTTTCAACGATAGCCTTAGAAAGGCTTAGTGATTCAATCCTCTCTAATGTACAGGGTCAATCAGGCCTGACGATAGAGCAAAGCCAATTGTTGAATATTGGAAATTTGAGTTATACCGATGATGGTAACAGTCTAAAGCTCGAAGGCTTGCGAGTCTCTTCTCAAACTAATATCAATGGCAGCGCTAGTCAGAAATATATTATCGACCTTGCAGCTGATGGTTCACTTGCAGTGCACACAACGATAAATCCAACTCAAATGTATGTCGAGGGCGTTCGTATAAATAATTCCAGTGGTAGTTTTGGTAATCTCACACTGAACTTCCAGTCCGTAACTAACTTTATGCTTAAAGGTAGGAGTACTGGCGGTTTAGCAGGTAGTTTTACAACGGGTATTTCAAATGCTGACATGATCTGGAGCACAAATGGTAATACGCTGTCATTTAACAATATTGGTTTTATTGCAAGTAGTGATAGTTTCACTCTTGAGTATGATGCGATTGATAATACTAAGGGGTTTACCCGAACGGGTTTAGCTCTTGGAATGGATAATTTTAATTTTTCATTTTCAACGGGTGCACTAACCCTAGGTGGAGTTAGCTTAGGTGAATTGTCTGGTGAGCTAGCACTTTCGTCAAACCTTAAAATTTTTGCCGGTGGCAGAGACAGTATCCAGGGACTTACTTTTCACAACCAAGTGAATATCCTCTCCGATCCCACTAATTTCGTAGAATTTACTGATGATGGTAATTCATTATTTATGGGGGATTTTAGTGGTTCTTTGAATTTAACTAATTTAACCTTTGATGTTGAATCTGACCACCTTGCTATTGGTTTTGATCAAATAGATGGATCTTTTAATGCTGGAAAAATTCTAATCGGTGATAGCAGTAGGCCTATTGGCTCGATAGAATGGGACTTTTTATTTGATGATAACATTGTTAGCAATCGCTATAACCGCATTAGCTTATATCCAGGAATACAACAACCTGACTTTAGCGTTATGCCCACTCAAATTAGAACTTATGGACAAGACTTTTACTCAGGTTTGTCTTCTACTAGTGAAGGCTTGAGTATGGGGACTCAGTGGCACTTGGCCAATGCAGACGTCTCCTATATTGATGACGGTCGTCGTGTTGTCTTTAGTGGTATACAAAGTTATGGGTCGGCCAATACAACGATCGACGTTCGCAATCAGAAAATTGCTATTGGTATTTCAGATTTGAAAGGCGCTTATAGTGTTGATGGTTTAAGAGTGGGTAATAAAACGGCTCCTTTGCAAGGAGGAACAGAGTTATTACTGGTGCTTGAGATTTATCAAGCAATGGACTTCGATATAGACGGATTCACTGAAATTACCGCTGGAGGCGTATCGGGTGGTGGGATTCGGATAAAGGGTGATTATTTCTTTAATCATGCCAATATTGGGTTATCGATCGATGAAAATGGAGAAGGTATTTGGGCGACAGGGGTGAATTATGATGTTCATCTACGCAACATTACTTTTGATGTAGAAGGTGATGGCTTAAAAATTAATCGTGGCGAGCAATGGAGTACGATGGATATTGCTGATTTACGATGGGGTAATAAAACATCCGGTAGAAGTTTAGGTCGAATAAAACTGGAGAGATTTGAACAAAATTCTTTATTCGCCATTAAACCAGGTGGCGCTGGCGAAGTTTGTGTGGGTGCTTCAGCTAGTTCGGTGTCTGCCTGTACTGGTGGCGGAGGCCGTTGGGAAGATAGAGGTGAGCAAGGAATGACTGTTTCTCTTAAAGCCGCTTTTGCTGATGAAGGATCTACCACTGACGGTACTGCAATTGCGAGGAATAGGCTGACTTGGGAAAATAATCGGGAACTGCAATCCAACGGTGAAGATAGAGGAACTCAAGTGATATTTGATAATTACAGTACCAATGATGGCACGGGTAAAGAGGATACCAATGAGTATGGTTTACAAACGAATTTGAACATCGATGTCTATGAGACCAAGGTTTTGAAAAAAATAACCGGTACCGATGTTAATGGTATTGTCGGTAATTTAGGTGAGGAGCTTATTTTTGATGGTCTTGCTCGTGATACTTATACTTATGTTGCCTCACCCAATACATCACAAAGAGCACTTCGTCCATTGGGTTTTGCGGTTAAGGGCAATGTGTCATTTAAGGAATTAAATATCGATGCTGTGCAATTAAAGCACCCTAATGTAGAAACGCCACAAACATTATTTTATGGCGTCGTCATGCAAAACTTAAATCTAACCACTAATTTAACGGCAACACCCATTCAATAAGCCACTTCAACGCTCCAGATAATAGATAAAATACGCGGCTGCAGGTGCTTATGACCTCTAGGATGATGATGTTATGATCCCACAGGTTAGGTTAATCATGATGAATTTAGGGGCAGGGTTGAAATATGGCTCTATCAAGAAGTTGAAAAAATTGTCAGTAGATTCATCGAGATAAAATGTTCAAGTTGTCTCTCGTGAAGAAAAGACCCTAGAGGTTAACATCGCGTCCATTCGTGAAGAAGTGGCTAAGAGTGGCGGTATAACAAAGCATGATGAAGCTACAGAAGAACATTCGCGGTAAAATCGATAAAACATTTCAAGAGTGTATAACATAGAGGTTTACACACATTAATACGCTATGATTGCGTCATATGTCGCAATATGTCGGCATTCAGCAAATAAATAATAGGTATACATGTTATTAATTTCAATTATGACGTGAATCTAACTATTATAGCCATGGTAGCAAAAAGGTTTGGTGCATTGAGACACGCTACTAGATTGGCACCCGCCCCCACTCACATTATTGAAGGATTGACACATGTCAGCTATTCAAAACGATATTAAATCTGTTGCTGCTGCTCAAGAAGCTGCTAGCTTCTCTTGGGACATCACCCCAGAATCTGCTGCTCGCATGCGTGCACAGAACAAATTCAAAACAGGACTAGATGTCGCTCAGTACACTGCCGATACTATGCGTGCTGACATGGCTGCTTTTGATGCAGACAAAACTAAGTACACTCAGTCTTTAGGTTGCTGGCACGGTTTTGTAGGTCAGCAAAAACTGATCGCAATTAAAAAGCATTTCGGAACGACTGAACGTAAATACCTATACCTTTCTGGTTGGATGGTTGCTGCTCTACGTTCTGAGTTTGGTCCGCTTCCTGACCAATCTATGCACGAAAAAACGTCTGTAGCTTCTTTGGTTAAAGAGCTTTATACCTTCCTACGTCAAGCTGACGCACGTGAACTAGGCGGTCTTTTCCGCGATCTAGACGCTGCCCGTGAAGCTGGCGATGCTGCTAAAGAAAAAGAAGTTCAAGCGGCTATCGATGGTCACGAAACTCATATCGTACCTATCATTGCTGATATCGATGCTGGTTTTGGTAACGCTGAAGCGACTTACCTGATGGCTAAGCAAATGATCGAAGCCGGTGCTTGTTGCCTACAGATCGAAAACCAAGTTGCTGATGAAAAGCAATGTGGTCACCAGGACGGTAAAGTAACGGTACCTCACGCTGACTTCCATTCTAAAATCCGCGCTTTGCGTTATGCTTTCTTAGAGCTTGGTATCGACAACGGTCTTATTGTTGCTCGTACTGACTCTGAAGGTGCTGGTCTTACTAAAGAAATCGCCGTCGTTAAAGAAGCTGGCGATCAAGGCGATATCTACAACTCTTTCTTAGATGTTGAAGAAATTGACGTTGCTGATATGGGTGAAGGCGATGTTGTCTTTAACCGTGGCGGCAAGCTAGTACGTCCTAAGCGTTTACCTTCTGGTCTATATCAGTTCCGTGCGGGTACTGGTGAAGAGCGTTGCGTATTTGATTCTGTTGAAGCAATCAAAGCCGGTGCTGACCTTATCTGGATCGAAACTGCGACGCCGTCTGTTAAAGATATCGCTGACATGATGAATGAAGTTCGTAAAGAAATTCCAGATGCTAAGCTTGTTTATAACAACAGCCCATCTTTCAACTGGACTCTTAACTTCCGTCAGCAAACTTTTGACGCAATGGTTGAAGCTGGAACTGACGTTTCTGCATACGATCGTGCTGATCTAATGAACGCTAAGTATGACGATTCTGAATTGTCTGCTGCTGCTGATGCTCGTATCCAGTCTTTCCAGTCTGATACTGCTCGCGAAGCGAACATTTTCCATCACTTGATCACTCTTCCAACTTACCACACGACTGCATTGTCTGTTGATAACTTGGCTAAAGAGTACTTTGGTGAAGCGGGTATGTTGGGTTATGTTGCTGGCGTTCAGCGTAAAGAGATCCGTCAAGGCATCGCTTGCGTTAAGCACCAGAACATGTCTGGTTCAGACATGGGCGACGACCACAAAGAATACTTTGCTGGCGAAAACGCTTTGAAAGCAGGCGGCGCAAACAACACTTCTAACCAGTTCTAATTTGAACGGGTTAGCTCTTTATTTATAAAGAGATATTAATCAAGTGTTAAGAAAAAGGCGACCTTCGGGTCGCCTTTTTTGTGCCTGGGTGTTTAGTTTTGAAATAAGTTGTCATGATTAATACTTTCAGCATCTATTTTCTTAGGTGACTCATCTAACGTCTGCCAAAAATTAATGTGGAAATACACTGATTAGTTTTCTTGCTTCTTTATCCAGCCATAAATAGTTGGGAAGTGGTCATCAATACACTCTGGCGCCGTTAACATATTAATGTGATCGTAATCGAGTAAGTTACCATGCTTTTTGGCCAATAAAAGATACTCTGCTTTGTGGGGGCCTGATTCTTTTATAAAAGACTTTACATCAAATCTATGTCCCATGCTGGCATCGCGAATAGCGGCAATATGTAATGTTGGTGGAAGTCTTGTATTTTTAGCCGCAGCGCCATAATTAAATCCATCATCGCTATCGATCCAAGTATCGCTTTTAACCCAATCAACGCATTGTTTATGAGTTTTATGGCTTTCATTTTCTGAGCCTAGCTTATAATTAATCGCGGGTAAAAAACCTTTGTGCTTGCTCGCGGCTAGGGATAAACGATTCCAAATTAAATCAATTTTTAAGTAGCGCTCGAACGTTTGTGCCCGTACTGTTCTTTTACTGCCAAAGAAGGTTGATGATATAATTTTCGGAATAAATGCTGGTTGAAATAACAAAGCAGAATTGATATAGACCCCCCCCCAAGAGTGAGCGATCAAGTGCAGTTGCTTATGACCACTGTGGCTTAGAACAAATCGAATCAGTGCGGGAATATCCTGTTGAATGGTTTCGGTTTGGCCATGAGTACTGGCCGAATTAATCTTGGGTGTACTTAGACCCTTCCCTCTAAGGTCTGCAATATAGACATCGTAACCTTGCTGGGCCATAAAGCTGCCAAGACCCTTGCCACTTTTATGGTAGAAAATTTGGCCATTCTCAATCATGCCATGGATCATCAGAATAGGCGTTCCGCTATGACCCGGCTTGTTGATGTGCATTAGATGCAGGCTATGGTGATCGTCGTGGTGAAAAAGAGATTGGTATCGCATCAATGGCCTTTAGATAATCTAACTGAATTTTTTATGGTGTAGGTGCATTTGTACCCAGCTGAAGAGTAGGAGAGAACTCAAATGTCGAGCCGATCTCTTTTGGTATTTTGGGGTAGGGGTTGGCTGCCAGCGCAGCTCTTTTCGCCCAACGATCGATTTCTAGATTACCGCTGGATTGAACAACGTTAATACGGGTGGCAATTGACCCGTATTCAATTTTAATCTTTAAGCGAACCGTGCCCTTGTAGGCGGCTTTAGCTTCAAGTCGTTGCCCTAAATAGTGTTTTAAAACCCGTCGATAAGCGGTATAGGTGGGATCTTCGCTGCCTGTGAGTGCCTCAACCTGCGCACGGCTATCATTATTGACTTGGCTAACGTATTGCGTTTTCGCTTGAGTGGCCACTACGGCGGCTTTTTCTACCCGCTTTTTAAGCTGGGTTTTTATA
>JBNMOT010000132.1:0-9164 GCA_051275515.1 Oleispira sp.
TTCAATTAAGGTTTCATCTTGCTGATACATCCACACTTTACGCTGAAAATCGGTGGTGAATAATGGCGCAATAGTATCGAGTTTTAACTCAGCGGATAGATGGCTTTGCACCTCGCTGGTTTGAAGCAAATTCAGGTCTAGCTCAATCTTTGTTAGCGGCCAATCCCACTCCATACGCTGATGCAAACCGGCAGAGCTGGTGCCCCGAGTTTTTAAGGTTTGAATAATGCGTTCATCGGAGAGTATTTCTGTGGCATTACGGCTATTAAAATCACTGCTCGCTGTCTCTAGGATACCCTGCTGGCGAATGCGTAACGCGGCGCCACCTTGGCTCAGGCCCATTTCGGGGGTATCAAAATACCGATTGAGCAACTTGAGTGTTGGCTCACTAATAAATTGATTGGAGGCTAGCACTTTTTCTAACAAAGGCAGCTCGCTGGTATTTAAACGCAGCTTTAATTCGATTTCATGATTCATCACTGAATAATAAGACGGATTAGTGTCAGTTACCATACGGCGTATGAGGATAAGCGCTATTTTTTGGTGCGTTTGCAACCTAATTGGCAGAATACGTTATGCTTAGGCTTATTATATTAAAGAATGATTTAACCATGTCGCAACTCATCTCGCGTTTTCAGCAGCTTATTGCCGCACCCAGTATTAGCTCGGCATTACCAGAATACGATAGCAGTAATAAAGCGGTTATCGATTTATTAGCCGAATGGTTAACGCCGCTCGGTTTTGACTGCGAGATTATGCTGGTTCCTAAAGAACGAATAGGGGAAGCGGATAAATACAATCTTATTGCCACGTTAGGCACTGGCCCTGGCGGCTTGGTACTGAGTGGCCATACCGATACGGTGCCTTGTAATCCTGAACGCTGGAGCAGCGACCCTTTCACCCTCACCGAGCGTGATGGCAGGCTTTATGGTTTAGGCACTTGCGATATGAAGGGGTTTTTCGCGCTGGCCATTGAAGCGATTGAAAACATTCTGAATCAGTTAGGCAATCCTAAGCAGCTCGATTTACAACAGCCGCTTATTATCCTTGCTACCGCCGATGAAGAAAGCTCTATGAGTGGCGCTCGTGCATTGGTAGAGCAAGGTAAGCCCAAAGGCCGTTACGCTATTATCGGTGAACCGACTGGGCTGAAACCGATTCGTATGCATAAAGGCATTATGATGGAGACGATTCGCTTAACCGGTAACGCGGGCCATTCATCGAATCCAGCACTGGGGATTAATGCCATCGATGCCATGCATGATGTGATGACGGAGTTAAAAGACTATCGCCAGCAGCTTGCCAAAGAAAACCATAATCAAGATTTTGAAATAGAAGTGCCTACCTTAAATTTCGGTTGTCTGCATGGTGGTGATAATCCGAATCGTATTTGTGGCAGCTGTGAGTTGGCGTTTGATTTACGCGCCTTGCCGGGTATGAGTAACGAGCAATTACGCCAAGAAATGGAAGCGCGTATTAAACCAATTGCTAGCCGTCATAATGTAAAGTTTGAACTGGAATCGTTATTCCCAGGTGTGCCGTCTTTCGCGACTGATAAAAATGCCGAGCTGGTCCTTCTTGCTGAAAAATTAACCAACCATCAAGCCCGTGCCGTTGCCTTTGCGACTGAAGCACCTTTTATGCAGCAACTTGGAATGGAAACGTTGGTACTTGGGCCTGGCTCGATCGACCAAGCGCATCAACTGGATGAATTTATCGAATTAGACCAAATAAAACCGACGATAGAATTATTATCTCAGTTTATTCATCGATTTTGCATTAACAAGGCCTCTACAACTTAATGCCTAACTCAGTTTGTGATATGTTGCAGTTAATAAAGATGAATACACTAAATGAATGCTTTGAATGAATACCATGGATAATAACCAATACGTTAAATGGTTCAGACACTCTTCTCCTTACATCAATGCTCACAGAGGGAAAACCTTTGTACTGATGTTAGAGGGTGATGCTATTGCCGATGATAATTTTGCCCACATAGTCCAAGACATTGCGTTGCTAAACAGTCTTGGGGTGCGTTTGGTGATTGTGCATGGTGCTCGTCCGCAAATTGACCAAGTATTAAACGTACTGAATATTAAAAGTCAGTTTCAGGGTGATCTACGCATTACCGATCAAGCGGCGCTTAATGCTGTGCGCGCGGCCATTGGTATTGTGAAATCAGATATCGAAGCCAGACTTTCTGTTGGCTTACCCAATACGCCGATGCACGGTGCTCGCATTCGCGTGGTCAGTGGCAACTTTGTTACCGCTAAACCGAAAGGCGTGATCGACGGTGTAGATTTTCAACATACCGGTGAAGTACGTCGTATTGATCGCCGTGCGATTGACCAGCAGTTAGACCAAGGCAATATCGTTTTATTATCCAGTTGTGGTTATTCCCCAAGTGGCGAGATGTTTAACCTTGCAGCAGAGGATGTTGCGACTCAAACGGCGATTGCGTTGACTGCAGAGAAATTGATTTTGATGGGTGAAGATGAAGGTTTGCCTTCGGCCATCAGAAAATCTGAAGAGAATGACTCGGGTATTATTTCACAGATCACTACTGACGAATTATCTCAGTTAATACCAAGCTTATCGGGCGAACATAAAATGCACGCTCAATCGTCTTTAACCGCGATTAAAGCAGGTATTAATAGAGCACATTTATTAAGCCACAAGATTGATGGCGCATTGTTACAAGAACTGTTTACCCATGAAGGTGCCGGCACACTCGTTACTGCTGGTGATTATGAGCAGCTACGCCAAGCGAATATCGAAGACGTGGGCGGGATTTTAGAATTATTAACCCCTCTCGAAGAGCAAGGTGTATTGGTACGTCGTTCACGAGAATTATTAGAAACCGAAATCAACCGTTTTAAAGTGATTGAACGCGATGGCATGATCATCGCTTGCGCGGCGCTATACCCTTCCTCAACAGGGTTAGCAGAGCTTGCCTGCGTAGCCGTAAGCAGCGAATACCGCTCTGGCCAACGGGGTGATCGTTTATTAAATGCGATTAGTATTCAGGCGAAAGCAGAGAATATAGACAAGATTTTTGTATTAACGACGCGCACTGCGCATTGGTTTATGGAAAGAGGATTCAGTGAAGCTGATATTTCAGCGCTGCCAACAGAGCGGCAGTCACTGTATAATTTCCAACGAAATTCAAAAATTTTTATTAAAACGCTAAATTAAAGTAAAAATCAAACCGTTAATTAAAGAGTTAAACCCGTAGGAATGATTATGTTAAGTAAAAAGATGGTTACGCAATTAAACGACCAAATCAATTTAGAATTTTATTCTTCTAACCTGTATCTACAAATGAGCGCTTGGTGCGAATTTAAAGGCTACGAAGGCGCTGCTGCATTTTTGAAAGTGCACGCAGAAGAAGAAATGCAACACATGCAGCGTTTATTCACTTATGTGAATGAAACGGGCAACCTAGCGTTATTAGGCACTATTCAAGCGCCACCGATTGAGTATGATTCTTTAACAAGTGTCTTCGTTGAAACTCATAAACACGAGTGCACCATTACTAAAGCAATTAATGAGCTTGCTCATACTGCATTCAGTGAGCACGATTACTCTACATTCAACTTCTTGCAGTGGTATGTGGCTGAGCAGCACGAAGAAGAGAAGTTATTCAAAAGCATTCTGGATAAAATCGAAATCATTGGTGAAGATGGCCGTGGTTTGTACTTTATCGATAAAGAACTACAAGCAATGTCTTTAGGGACTGAGCCAAGCATTATTGAGAGTGCTGGAGCTTAAAGCTCTAGGGATCAAATAAAGTAGCGTTCTTACTTTATTTGATCCTAATCCCCTTATTAACGACCAAGCGTATTCGCTCAGATAAAAAATCCAGCCATAAACAACCTATCTCCACCCTCAGATAAATCATTGCGCTCAACATCCGCAACCAACTGTAATATTATTAAAATATTGTAACTATTCAGGTCTCTAAAATTCAGACAGAAAAGATCTATTATTGGGTAATTGTGAAGCAAATATGCAAGGCAGGGATGCCGAACCTAAGGCTACATGGATGTATTTACGCCGTTTTGTGTAATAAATACCCAATCATGGATCGATTTATAAAACCTGCTGAATAGTTATAAAATATTAGCGATTTATACACTTGTTGCAACGCCTCTTGTTCTAAAAATACATTATTGCTATATAAGAAAATTACAATTCACGCTATGCTCGCCTTCCTAATAATAAAGTTAAGATTAAGTAATAAAACAAGGAGTTTTTTATGGAAAATGGATCATCCAGCAACCGTACGTCAAACATAGTCTTTAGTGGAAAATCAGGAGAGTATTTCAAACTGTGGTTTGTAAATATGTTCTTGAGCATCATCACTCTTGGCATTTATAGTGCTTGGGCTAAAGTACGTGATACCCAATATTTATATGGCCATACTCAAGTTGATGGTCAAAGTTTTCGATTTTTAGCCTCTCCAATGCAAATACTCAAAGGTCGCATCGTCGCCGTCATTATATTTGCTCTTTATATGATACTTAGTCAGATCAATCCGATGATTGGCGCTGTGATGGCCTTAGGCTTACTTATTGCGATGCCTTGGTTAATTATCCAAGGATTAAAATTCAGCATGCGTATGACCGCCTACCGAAATGTTCGCTTCTCATTTGAAGGCACTTATGGCGGAGTTATTGTCCATTTTCTACTATTACCTATTTTAGGCGTAATCACTCTTTATCTTGCAATGCCTTGGGTTATCCAACAGATTCAACAATACACGCATAACAATATTACTTATGGCGGTAAGCACTTTGAGCAGAAGTCTTCTGCAAGCCAGTATTATATTGCGGCATTGATTTCTCTAGGGGTTCTCTTAGTGGGCGGCGTTATAGTTTTTTCCATTTTTGGTATCTCATTAGTGTCTGCTGAGCCATCAATAGCGTCAGTTTTTCCTATTATTGCCTTCTTTATATTGTTCAGTATCGCTGCTGCAATTTATCACTCTTTTATCTACAACCACTTAATGCAAACCTTAGAGATTGAAAATGTCGTTTCATTTAGCGCTAACATGAATCCTATTCCTTTTGCGCTACTGATGTTAACCAACATTTTATTATTAATAGTAACCTTAGGTTTAGCAATTCCGGTGGTTAAAATTCGTAATTCGCGCTACATCGCTTCTGTTACCGAAGTAACCATTAAGCCGGGGATCGACAATCTTATTAATACGATTGAAGGTAGCGATTCTGCTTTTGGAGAAGAAGTAGCAGGCTTATTCGATACTGATTTATCTCTTGTTTAAACGATGATTAAAATTTCAGGAACGTATCAACTTGCTGGGCGCAGTGAAGCGCACCCAGCAAGTGCAATGCTGTACGAAACAGGCCAATTGGTTATTCAGAAGAATGTACCAGACACCTGTTTAATTGAAGCTTGGCCTGATGACTATTGCTACGGCACGGTTATTCCTGGCTTGCCTGTGGATATAGAATTTTCTGAGGGTACGCTATTTATTCCGGACGACAGCACTTTCCGCTGGCCTGGGATGAGTAATAACCATCGCCTAGCAGAATGGTTAGAAAGCCATTGGCTAACGGTATTGTCTTCTGTAATCATCGTGCCGCTTTTCATGTGGAGCATGTTGACGCATGTACTGCCGGGAGCTTCTCATGCCGCTGTCGCTTTTCTTCCTGACAGCATTGCTGAAAGCATGGGAGAGCAAACGCTTTATATTCTCGATAAAACCTATTTCGATCCGACTGAATTATCCGAACAACAGCAACAAGATGTGAAGACGCAGTGGCAGTCGATTGCCACTGAATTAGACCTGTCTGAAGATCAATACCAACTGCACTTTCGTAAATTTAAGATGGGGGCCAACGCAATGGCCTTACCTGACGGCAGCATTATCGTCACCGATGATATTGTTACCCTTATGGAAAAAGACCCTAATGCGCTTATTGCGGTTTTATTACACGAGATAGGCCATGTCGAACATAAACACAGTTTAAAAATGGTCGCTCAGACAACCGCAACAACTCTGCTATTTGCCATGATGTTTGGTGATATTGAAGGCGCGGGTGAGTTAATTCTTGGTACGGGTACCGGCTTATTACAAAGTTCTTTTTCGCGCGATATGGAAAGAGAGGCGGATGAGTTTTCGTATCAAAACTTACCTAAATTTAATATCTCTCCTGCGGCATTTGCCGATGCAATGACCTTATTAGTTGAGTCGCATTCTTCTGCCGAAGACAGTTCTGAAAATAGTACAGAGGGTAACGATATCACCAACAGCTTAAATCACTGGTTACATTATTTAAGTTCGCACCCCGAGACTCAAGAACGAATCAATACAGCGCGCACAAAAGGGGACGTAAATAATGGCCTTCTCTAGATTGGCATCGGCAGTAACAAGTTTCTTTCAATCTTTATTCAAGCCTTCTTCCGATACTCTGCATAAAAACCATGCAACGCATTGGCAGTCTGAGTGGAGCCAGTTTTTACAGCAGAAAGTACACTTCTATCGTAACTTATCCACAGAAGAAAAATTATGTTTTGAGCAACGCTGCTTATTATTTTTAGATACAACTCGCGTAGAGGGCAGTCAAGATGTGACGGTTATTGATAATGACAAATTATTAGTCGCTGCCAGCGCTATTATTCCGGTTTGGGGCTTTCCAGGCTGGCATTACTTTAATATAGAAAGCGTGATTCTATTACCCGCTCGATTTAACGAACAATATCAATACGGTATGCCAGACTCTCGCATTAGTGGCATGGTCGGCACCGGGGTAATGTCGGGAAAGATGGTATTAAGCAAGCCTGATTTACACAAAGGTTTTGAAAATAGCCGCGACAAACAGAATGTCGGCATTCATGAATTTGTGCATTTAATCGATATGTCTGATGGCCAATGTGATGGCTTTCCAGAGCGAGTGACCAAGTTTGAGTTCAGCGCTCCTTGGTTCGACTTTGTGCAGCATAAGATCAATGATATAGAGCTAGGTCAGAGTAATATCAATGATTATGCGGCGACCAATAAAGCGGAGTTTTTTGCGGTTTCATCAGAGTACTTTTTTGAACGCCCAAAGATGCTTCAACGTAAGCATCCGCAATTGTATGACTATTTAAGCGGTTTTTATCGTCAGAACCTTGCAGAGATCAATTCTGATATTGCGCCGAAAAAGAACCGGCCTTGTCCGTGTGGCAGTGGTAAAAAATACAAACGCTGTTGCATGCCAAAATCTTAGGTCGCTAATTTTTCTACCAGAAAATCAATAAATACCCTTAGGCTCGGCTTAAGGTATTTATTGCCTTGGTATACTGCATAAATAACTCCACTGGATTCTTCAAAAAGTGAACCCTGCCATTCAGGTAGACACTGCACAAGCTTACCCTCGATGATTAACTTATCGACCATCCAGTTAGAGAGTAAAATAATACCGCCATGATTAACGGCCGCTTCCAGTAATGGTGTGCCCCCTTTCGAGGTTAAATTACCCGCGACGGCTATTTTTTTATAATCTTTAAGGTTGTTATTACAAGCACGGCTATTACGAGCATGAAAATGCCAATAAGTTCTTTGTCGGTCGTGGTTCAATGTTAAGCAATTGTGGTCTGCTAAGTCTTCAGGTTGTGCAGGCATTCCATACTGTTCAATATACTGGGGCGAAGCACATAAGAGGGTCTTATTGGCTAATAATAAACGCGCATTTAAACTTGAATCTACTGGCTGCCCAATTCGAATGCCAAGATCAATATTCTCATTATTCAAATCAACGATGTGATTATCTAATTCAATGTCTATTTTTAGCTTTGGATAACGGCTTAAAAATTCAGGTAATAAAGGCGATATGAAAGCACGACCAAAGCCCTCAAATACTGAAATCCTTAAAGTGCCTTCTGGCTCTGAGCGAGTTCCTTGCATGGATGAAATTAGACCATCCGCATGCTCTAATAATTTTTCAGCCCGCTCATAAAACTGATTCCCTTCTTCGGTTAAAACCAATGCACGAGTGCTGCGCTTGAATAGCCGCACACTAAGCTCGGCTTCGAGTTTATTAATACTGCGAGTCACTGAAGAAGGCGCGAGGTTAAGTACCTGTGCAGTTTTCGAGAAACTGCCGAGATCGGCAACTTTAATAAAGGTTCGAATGAGGGTCAGCATAGTTATCCTTGCGCCGAGCGCAAAACTGTTAGCGATATGGCAGGTATTCTAGGCAAGTTAAGTAAGTAGCACAATACAGCCTCAATTCTCATAACACATACCTATAACGCTTATTGAGGCCTACCATGACAATACGTATCGATATCCACCAGCTAGAACCTAAAGCTTACCAAGCTATGTTTGGTCTAGAAGGCTACCTTGCCGAAACCGACTTAACACCCTGTATTAAAGAGCTGATCAAGCTCAAAGCCTCGATGATCAACAAGTGTGCTTATTGTATTCAGATGCACAGTGAACACGCGCGTAAACATGGTGAGTCAGAACACCGTATTTATGCTCTACCAGCTTGGCAAGAATCCCCCTTATTCACCGCTGAAGAGCGAGCGGTATTGGCACTTACCGAAGAGGTGACCCTAATATCAGGACACGGGCTTAGTCATGCAACCTATCAAAGTTGCCTTGAGTTTTTTAGTGAGCCACAAGTGGCCCAGCTGATTATGCAGGTTGTCACGATTAATGCGTGGAATCGAATTGCCGTAGCCACCAAGATGGTTTACCAAGGCAGTTAAATAACAATTCGAGAAATAAAAAAGCCTCCCTCACGGGGATGTGAGGGAGGCTTTCTTTGTATGCACGAGGGTAGCCCAGATCAAAAGACTAATCGGCCAAAAAGTGTTCGCGGTAATACTTCATTTCAGCAATAGATTCTAAGATATCGTCCAATGCTTTATGCGATCCACTCTTCTTAAAGCCAGGCAAGATTGAAGGCTTCCAACGCTTAGCCAGCTCTTTTAAGGTGCTGACATCAATATTTCGATAATGCATATATTCTTCTAAAAGCGGCATTTCATTCACTAAAAAGCGTCGATCTTGGTGAATACTGTTGCCACACAGTGGAGAGTGACCTTTTTTTACATGTTGCTCAACAAATTCCAAGGTCAGTTTTTCGGCCTCTGCCATACTCACTTTGCTGTTTTTTACACGCTCTGTTAAGCCAGATCCACCGTGA
>JBNMOT010000133.1:0-9115 GCA_051275515.1 Oleispira sp.
AAGCAAAGATCTGTGTGTGTTTTTTTCAAACATTCATTGGTGGGAGTGTATTACTAGCAAGTCTGCTGGCGGGTGGTTGCAGTCAATCATCAGATTCTCATATCAGTAAAATTTCAGGTCCTACTATGGGCACTGAGTATCATATTAGTTGGGTCTCGAAAACACGTGATAATGTTGCCTTTGAACTCGAGAAGAAAAGTATAAAAGAGCGAGTAGATAAGCGTCTAAGTGATATTAATAAAAGCATGTCGACTTATGATTCCAAGTCTGAATTGTCTCTAATTAACCACAATTTTAATCCAAATTGGCAAGAAATTAGTATGGGACTGTATCGAGTCTTATTTATGGCAAAGCAAGTTAATGTTCAATCTGACAGAGCTTTTGATATTACGGTGGGACCTTTGGTCAACTTATGGGGCTTTGGTCCAGATAACGCCAGTGATCAAGTTCCTGAGTTACCTGAAATTAATAGGTTATTAGCTAAGGTAGGGTCTGATGCAATTATGCTGCGCGAGCAAGAGGGCGTTTTTCAGTTACGTTTAGCAGCTCCACGTTATTTGGATTTATCGGCAATCGCCAAAGGTTATGCCGTTGATGATTTGGGGATCTTATTGCAAGAACAAGGTGTTGATAGTTATTTAGTTGAGGTCGGAGGCGAAATTATTGCCAAGGGATTTAAACCTCAACACCAACATTGGCGTATTGCTATTGAAGCGCCAAACGATGATGGTCGCAGCGTACAGGTAATTATACCGTTATCAAATATGGGGTTGGCAACATCAGGAGATTACCGTAATTTCTTCGAACAGAACGGCAAACGTTTCTCTCACACAATCGATGGCAGAACAGGGTATCCTGTCGATCATAATTTAGCGTCTGTTTCTGTATTGCATGAATCGGTTGCATTAGCCGATGCTTGGGCCACTGCACTGACGGTGTTGGGTGCTGAAAGAGGCTTAGAGCTGGCGGAGATCTATGATTTGGCCGCGTATTTTATTGTTCGTACCAGTAGTGGGTATCAGCAATTAAGTAGCCACCAATTTGAAAAATTAAGATTAGACTAAAGTTGTATTAAATAAGTGGAGTTTGTATGACAACATTATTGATTGTTTTTATCGTGATGGTGCTATTTGTAGTATTCATGTCCGCAGGTATATTATTGGGGGGAAAGCCTATAAGTGGTTCTTGTGGTGGAATGTCAGCGGTAGGAATGAAAGGTGCTTGTGATGTTTGCGGTGGGGATTTTCAAAAATGTGATTCCATTAAAGACCCTATTCGTCAAGAAGCAGAAGATCTTTTTTATGATGCGTCAAAGAACATCGATGATTAAATGAACAGAGGCTTATAAAAAATTAGTTAAGTGTACTGTAAGGATGAGTGATTAAGATCATCATGTACTTGTTAAGTCATAACCCAAAATAACGACTACAATGATGTATTAATAATAAAGTAATCAAAATCACAAGCGTGATTGCAGCCATAAGGGCGGAATAAATTGATGGCAGATTTTCATTACGACGTAGTAATTATTGGAACGGGCCCAGCAGGGGAAGGTGCAGCAATGAATGCTGCGAAAAAAGGTAAAAAAGTAGCGGTGGTTGAGACCCGTAATATGGTTGGCGGCAACTGTACCCACCTAGGAACAATTCCATCAAAAGCGTTGCGTCACTCTGTAACACAAATAATTCAGTTTAATACAAACCCGATGTTTCGTGACATTGGCGAGCCTCGTTGGTTTTCTTTCCCACAGGTATTGCGTAATGCAGAAGATGTTATTGCTAAGCAAGTTAAAGTCCGTACTGAGTTTTATGGACGAAATCGAGTTAACCTTTACAGTGGCCACGCAAAATTTGTAGATCCTAATACTCTTGATGTGTTTAGCCCTGAATCAACTAATCATATACGTTTGCATGCCGACCAGATTGTTATTGCAACGGGTTCTAGTCCATGGCGTCCTGCTAATATCGACTTTGATCATGATCGTGTATACGACTCCGATAGTATTCTAAGTCTTGAGCATACGCCTCGCACGATGATTATTTATGGTGCGGGTGTGATTGGTTGTGAGTACGCGTCTATTTTTTCGGGTCTTGGTGTTAAAGTTGATTTGATTCATCCAGGAGACCGTTTATTGAATTTCTTAGATGATGAGATTTCCGACGCGTTAAGTTATCATTTGCGCGATAAAGGGGCATTGATACGTCATAATGAAGATTTTGACTCTGTTGAAGCTAACGATAAATTCGTTACTCTAAAAATGAAATCAGGCAAGAAAGTAAAAGCCGATGCTTTCTTATGGGCTGCTGGGCGTTCGGGTAATACTAAAGATCTTGGGCTAGAAAATACGGGGTTAGAAGCAAATTCTCGAGGTCAGTTGGATGTTGATCAGAGTTACCGGACAGCGGTTGATCACATTTACGCCATTGGGGATGTCATTGGTTGGCCAGCATTAGCATCCGCTGCTTACGACCAGGGTCGTGCAGCAGCTGCAGACATTACCGATATGCAAGACTTTCGTTTTGTTAGCGAAGTGCCTACAGGTATTTATACTATTCCTGAGATTAGCTCAGTTGGTAAAAATGAACGTGAGCTCACAGAAGCAAAAGTGCCGTATGAAGTAGGTCAGGCATTTTTCAAGAATATTGCTCGTGCTCAGATAACACACGAAGGTGTGGGTATGCTGAAGATTCTTTTCCATCGTGATACTTTAGAGCTTCTTGGCGTTCACTGCTTTGGTGACCAAGCGGCCGAAATTGTACACATTGGCCAAGCTATTATGAGTCAAAAAGGTGAAGGGAATACACTGAAATACTTCGTTAATACGACCTTTAACTACCCAACAATGGCAGAAGCGTATCGTATTGCTGCGTTGAACGGTTTGAACAAGCTTTAATTAAAACTGATCCACCACAGATGTTGTCATTCTGTGGTGGATGAATGCTTCATGTTGAGTTTTAGTCTTATTTTTATTAGTTAAACATATCTATGCACTCGCAAACTGGGTAAAAACACTTCCTCACAAATTTTAAAATCACTTCTCGCAATGCGTGTCCGTGCGATAGGCGGTTGCTCTTCTATTTGATTAAACACGGGCAGTAAGGGATTACTTTCTTCCGGTACCAGTAGTGGCAGAGAGACATTCATCGCTTTGCGTACGATTTCAGCATGACCTTTCTCGTTTAATAAGTTAAACACTAGATTGGCCCGTACCACCGGTACTTGAGTTTGAATTTGTGCGAGTATTTCATGTTGGGGCAGCGTGTTCA
This sequence comes from Oleispira sp., assembly GCA_051275515.1. GTDB lineage: Bacteria > Pseudomonadota > Gammaproteobacteria > Pseudomonadales > Oceanobacteraceae > Oleispira. The sequence goes on from JBNMOT010000133.1 coordinate 3,267, forward strand.
ATTTTTGCAATTGCTGTTGTATGTGCGTTTTATCTTCACCCATAGCAAGCAGCTTGGTTTCAGCTTGAGCAACGGTCAGTTTCTTTATGCTGCGACCATTACTGTACCAAGTAAAACCAATTTTCTCCGGACGGTATGCCAGAATCGGAATATGGCGATACAGCTGCTTTAAATGAATTCGCCCGAGTCCTGTATAATAAAGTTGATTGCGTAATGTTTTATGGCGCGTATTTAGCTGGGCTTTTTGGCTCAACCAAAGGTCTTTATCCGTTTTTTGTATGGTTTGAACCAGTGCTTTAAAATCATCTTTGGCTAGATTGATCTCTTGGGCAAGAGCGATAATCGTTTCACCTGCCATCACTAATCCATAGCAACTTCTTGTTTCTCGTCCATCTTGTTGATCTCGATACCAGATATCTTGGTAATAACTGCGCGCTTTTTTAAGGAAATCAACGTTTTTTTCGTCTGCACCTAATGCAACCCAGCACTGGGGATGCTGTGCGCTGAGTAAATCACAGAACTTAGATAAGCTTAATGCTAGGGCATCAAACGCTGAGACGAGATCTGTACTTTGAACCGCATTGGGCGTTAAGTTTAACGTGTTTATTAAAGAAGTCATTCACTCGCCGCTTTTATACGATTTTTGGTTTGCATAAAATCACTGTGTGACACATACAGTAAGTCCGCGATACGACGCACCATATGCTCTTCGTATTTATCCAGTTGGTTATCACTATAAGCAACCTTCCATAGCGATTCGATTAAACTGACTTTTTCTTCGTAGCGGTAACTCGTATTAATCACCCCCGTAAATTGAAATAGGTCAGTCGCTTCATGTACCTCTTTTTTAGCCGTTGCTAATAGTTCATCGGCTACGTCAGCGGTAATCGATAACGTGTCGAATAAGATATTTTTAATACTTTCAGATTCAGCTAGCGACAAGTCATGGTCGGCATTCATAATTTCAACCAGCAAAGCCGCGGCGGCTAATTCAGGTTGATGGCGTTCTGTTTTTATCTCTTCTTGTTGAAAAAACGCTAATAGTTTACTGATCATATTATTTCCTCTTATTCTCTTTCGCCAGAGTTCTGTTTATGAAGCTTGTTCTTCTTACTCAATTGCGCTGTGCAATTTTTGTACTTAGCATAACTTCCAACGTTTCTTGATCAGCCGCAAAGCGACGTATACCGTCCGCAAGTTTATCGTGCGCCATTGGGTCGTTGCTCATCTCCCAGCGGAATTTGGCTTCGCTCATTAACTCAGGTGCTGCTAAAGTTTCTTGTGCTGGAAAAAGTTTCTGTCCCAGTGGACTGGTATCGGCTTCTAGCTGAGCAAGCAGTTCAGGGCTAATGGTTAAGCGATCACAGCCGGCCAGTTCTTCAATCTCGCCTGTATTTCTAAAACTAGCGCCCATTACAATGGTCTTAAAAGCATGGGTTTTATAAAAGTTATAAATTTCGGTAACGGAAATAACACCTGGGTCTTCATTAGCCGAGTATTCAGATTGCCCGCTATTGGCTTTATACCAATCTAAAATTCGTCCTACGAAAGGGGAAATGAGTGTTGCGCCTGCTTCTGCACAGGACTGAGCTTGGGCGAAGTGAAAGAGCAGGGTCAGATTGCAATGAATACCTTCAGCTTCTAGAACTTTTGCCGCTTGAATACCTTCCCAGGTTGCCGCGATTTTTATCAAAATACGATCTGAATGAACCCCCGCATCCTGGTAAAGGAGAATCAGCTTACGCGCTTTAGCGATGGTGGCTGGGGTATCGAAAGATAAGCGAGCATCAACTTCAGTAGAGATAACGCCTGGTATGCTGGTTAGAATCTCACAGCCAATATTTACGGCCAGTTTATCACTCACATGTTCTAGGGTTGTTTTACTGCTTTTATCGTTGCCCTTAATCTGTAATGCCCAGTCGATAGCCTCTTCGATAAGATGTTGATAATTAGCAAGCTTTGCGGCCTTTAAAATTAAAGAGGGGTTTGTTGTCGCATCAACGGGTTTAAATTGTTTAATGGCTTCGATATCGCCAGTATCGGCAACGACGGTTGTAATCGCTTTAAGTGCTTCTAATTTATTATGTGCTTGCGCTGACATGGTAATCCTTTAAAGGCTAAGTGCTTTTTATGTAACGGTTGGTGGCAAAGATCACTAAAAATAGAGTTATACCGTTAACTTTTACCTTCTACCATTTAACGATTTGTGTCAAGTCAGTAAAAAACGACTACTAGCAGCTGGATGGGGAAGAAGGGTGTGTCCGCAATTAAGATATAGCTCTCAATAGCGGATCATAATTTAAGCTTGCTCTTGATCGAAAGCAGCACGGCGAGCCAGTGATTCCAAGCGATTGGCTTCATTCTCAACCTCGGTAGGCACTTTACTCAATGCCGTGCGCAATACTTCAATACCTGAACCCCGCTTATGAGCATTTTCACTGATGTATCGACGAAACTGGCGAGCCCCCGGTTGTCCGTGGAAAATACCCAAGATATGACGAGTAATGTGCGACAAATAAATATCTTTAGAGAGCTGTTCTTCTATATAAGGCATAAAGTTTTCAACAATTTGATGGCGAGAAGGAATAGCTTTATCTCTGCCATAAAAGAGATTATCAACCTCTGCCATCATGTAAGGGTTGTGATACGCTTCGCGGCCAACCATTACGCCATCTAAATGATTAAGTTGCTGTTGCATTTGATCAAGGTTATTCAGACCACCGTTAATTAAAATTTCTAGATCAGGGAAATCTTGCTTTAGCTGATAAACCCAGTCGTATTTTAAGGGCGGGACATCACGATTTTCTTTTGGTGATAAGCCTTGAAGAATAGCTTTACGAGCATGAACGATAAACGTTTTACAGCCTGTTTTAGCGACGGTACTGACAAAATTAACCAGTTCAGGATAAGAGTCTTGGTTATCAATACCAATACGATGTTTTACCGTGACATCAATATCCACAGCATCTTGCATCGCTTTAATGCCGTCAGCAACTATCTGTGGATGGCCCATTAAACAGGCACCAATCATATTATTTTGTACGCGATCACTGGGGCAGCCAACGTTAAGGTTCACTTCGTCATAACCCCATTCTTGTGCGTATCTCGCGCATTCAGCCAGCTCCTTCGCATTACTGCCGCCTAACTGAAGTGCAATAGGGTGTTCTTCTTGGCCATACCCTAAGAAACGTTCACGGTTATTACCGTAAATAATCGCCCCCGTGGTAACCATTTCTGTATATAAAACGGCATCGCTAGTGAGGTGTCGCCAAAACTGGCGACAATGGCTATCAGACCATTCCATCATCGGTGCGGTGGTAAATCTGCGATTCACGCTATTACTCGCTTCTCTAGAATTGGCCGGGGGTTTATCTGTTTTGGTGTGGGCGTTTGCTTGCGTCATTATGTGCTTTTATGTCGTAACTATGAGTGTGCCAAATGTGCGAAAGAAACTCAGTGTTAATTAGAGATTTTGAGTAGTCTTATGGCATCTATTAGAGCGTGTACAAATAAAGAAGGCAGTATCTCATATCGTGCTGAGATTCGCATTAAGCGGGCAGGAAAGATAGTATCGCGTGAGTCTGGTTCATTTCCTCGTAAGAAGCGGTCGGAGTCATGGGTAGCAACGCGAGAGCAGCTGGGCGAACCTAATGCTTTAGATCGAGCGATTTCAGGGTTATAAAGTAATGCCATAACAGTATCTGAATTGATTGATCGCTATGTCACAAAAATCTTTCCACTTACCTTGTGGAATATACAAATTAATACACTAACCAAATAAAAAACGCTGAACTTTCCAAGATGGCCGAATCCACGGTTAATGTATTTGATATTATTACTCATTGCCGCCTTTGGAATGAGCGAAGTTCACTTTCGACCAGCATCTATATAAAGGTATGTTCGGCGTTGCAACAGCACCATGTTGAAACGGGGAGTAATATCAAAACTGGGCAGTCGAGACTTGCGGCCAACGGTTGGTTCGCCTTGGCGATGTGAATCAGTGTTGGATCACTCGATTGTTAATGTGAGGGTACAGGTCATTACTCGTGTTGAGTTTTGATTATCTCACCAGAAGAAATTACTAAGTTAATATTAATGAAAGAATGGATCGATGAGGGCTGCACTTAGTCAGCGAAAATAATAATCAGCTGGGTGTCTGGATGCGATCGCAGGAAATCTATCAATAATGTCATCTTCAAACTGAGAGGCGACATTAATTTTATTTTTACTATTAATCCTTCAGTGGCGCGCTAAAAATTAGCGGCCATCACCGAATTAATATCTGTACTTTGCCAGCATATGATTAATAATATTAATATCAAGAATAATTAAGCCAATGAATTGGCTTGTTATGCAATATTTATAGAGATAATTCTAATGACCTGCAATTGTACGTAATGACCCCATTACTGTCGAAAGACCAATTGGCATAGCGCTTACAATGAATCCATTGAAACCTAATGCTATTTTTAAAACATCATGTTTCAAATCGGGATGTATACTATCATCAAAGGCATAATCTACTGATAGGCCGCGTGATTGTAAAGACACGTTGAGCGGTTTAATATTAGTAATCGTGTGACTAAGAAGGTGTATGATTTCATTACTTTCAATCCCTTTTCTTTGAAAGTCTCGACCATGCCTGGTCAGTATATGCGTTAGTCCTGCTCTATCATTTCCTTTTTCAAGAAATACTACTTGAGTGCCTCTTAATAAGTGGCGGGAAACATTTTCGTGAGGGATTGCTGTTAACATGATGTCTTTACCACTAAACTTCACATGATCGAAATGCATTAACGCTTGATATAAATCTTCTACTGGCATTACATTTTCCTTTTATCATTATTCATAATAATATGTTTTTATTGGCGCATATGCGTCCGCGTAAAAATTTACCCGCCTACAGTGCCTTGGCCTATGCTCACTTACCAGATAAAGAATAAAAAAAGGTTAATTGATAAGTATTTCTGCTTAGATGTTAATCGTTTTCTTAGCATTCTATATGCCTTATACGGATAGCTTCACCAGCAATTTGGTTTTGTAGCTGATCTTGCTGTTTTTTTTACTCAAGCATTAGTATGTCCTCAATAATTTAAAAATGAGCATGGTTTGAGCGTACATCTGTCACTGCTTCAATATTTTCAATATATCTATTACAAACCGCTCTTCCACTATCTGATTGCGTTGGGTTTGGCTCTATTGATAGCTAGTATAGTGAAATGCACTGGCTGACACTACTGCCCCTGTCCATACCAGAAGTGAGTTACGTCAGGTCGTTTTGTCGTATCAAACCATGTTTTTCTATAGACACATCAACCCTTATCGCTCATTTATTTGTGAGATTCTTCTTTCCATTACTACTATGGGGATCTTTATCACCGCTAATGTCTGGGTGGTTATCTCAGAGATTATCAAACGTTATCATCAAACCATCATTTTTTTCAATATTATTGGAGCATGTTAATAAGCGTGAATTGCAGACTGTATGGTTTTAAAATATGAGAAGGGATATTGCAATATAGAGATTGGATATACTAGTTGGGTAATTTATTTATACGAATATATATATTTAAAGTGACGAGAAGGCGTATATTTCTGTGCAACAGATGTGTATTAATTTTTTTAAATTATTTCTTAGTTATAGAAATTAAAATATTTTTAAGTTTATATGTATCTATCTATCGCCAGGTAATCGTGAAGTGACGTTCAACGCTATCGCTAGTATTGGTGATAATTGTAGCTACTAAAAAGGTATTTTCTGAAGTTTTATATGTTTTGTCGAATAACCAAATTAATGCCTGCATCATATCATGATGTCGGCATTAAGAAGGCAGGAAAGATAGCTTAGA
>JBNMOT010000134.1:0-9051 GCA_051275515.1 Oleispira sp.
GATCCCCAACCAGTCTTCAGTGGCCATGGCTTGGAAAGAATTTAATGACGACGGTTCGATGAAAGATTCTTCGTACCGTGATCGCGTTGTTGATGTGATGGAAGAGCTATTTCGCTTTACGCTATTGACGCGGGACCACTCTGATTTTTTAACTCATCGTTATTCTGAAAATAAAGAAGATTACGCTGAAAGGGCTGGCAAGGTTTCTGCAGAATCAGGGGCAGAATGAGACTGATCTAAAATAGTTTTTTTTACCATCAAAAAGCCCGCTCTGAAATCAGTTGCGGGCTTTTTTTGGCTATCTCATAGTGATCGTAGTAAAAGCTTAATACTGGGTTGCAGGCGGAATATCATACTTTTGTTGTAAAAATTCTAGGTCTTGCTTTAGCTGTTCGCTGCGTTCTTTAGGGGTAATATCTTCTGGCCATTCTTCTGTGGTATTTTCGCTGGATGTGATGGAACCGCTAATCCGTTGATAGAATACCTGTGTTCCATCGCTTACTTTATGTGCTTTACGATCACGAAAGTCAATGTGAATGACGTTTGAGTTTTGCTTGTTATCCATTGTGTTACCTTTTTATTTTAATAGGCAGGTATTGATGCTAACCGTTGAGCACGTATGTCTTCGATAGTCATCTAATTATTTATTTATGTATCTCATTATTCACATAACAAAAACTGTACCAATATAACAAATGCCGCAATGCTTCATAAGCTGGCGAGTATCAATACTATAAAAGCTTTATCGGAAAATAATTGTAAAAGGTTGTTGGCATTTTGTGACGTTATTTGTCAGCGTGAAGATGTATGCAACCGTGTGAAAAGAACCGAATTAGATGATGCCTGCATCTAAGCTAGCCGACATGGCAAGGCCCAGCTCTTCGCATTGAGCAATAAAGGCTTCATCAAAATCTCCTTTACAGATAAGAGGCTCTTGGACCAGGCGCCAGCGCAAGCCCGTGGTAATTGTCTCGAGTGCTCGGCGTGTTCCTGTACCGTCATGGCCTGCGCGAATATAAAAGGTGAAAGGAAGCCCTTGAGTATGGTCGAGACAATCATAATAACAGCGATCGAAGACGTCCTTAATCAACCCCGCCATATAACCTAAGTTTTCAGTGGTCCCTATAATGATGGCTTGAGCGTTTCTGATATCGTTGACCTTAGCCTCTAGTGGAGGTATATATCGAACGTCGACATCGGCAATATCAGAGTGATTAGCGCCTTTAATGACAGCTTCCACCATTCTTCGTGTATTCTCAGAAGGCGCATGAGCAATAATAACTAACTTTTTCTTAGTGGGCATATGACTGGTATCCTCTGAGATATTGAAGCAGGGCTGTTTGGGTAGGTACTTATAACTGTACTACAGGATTTACTTCTAAGTCTTACCGATCTTTATGGGTAGTTTCTTTTGAGTATGACCCTAAATGGGTAAAATCGCTTTGCCTGTGTGCAGTATCTAAGTGCTATCTGCTACGCGATGCCTTAACATCATCAGTTGATCAGACTTATGGTAAATCGAATTATGCCCCATCACGACTCAGAGACCCCTTTATCCATTGTTACAAGACTCGACGATCTTGCGGTATTGGCAGATTACTCGCTTATGGATACGCTGAGTCGTGATCCGGATGCAACCACAAGCGGCGATGACCATATTCCACGACAAGTATTTTCAGGCCATTATGTGCCTGTCAGCCCTACACCGATTAAAAACCCAGAATATATCACGCACAGTAAATGTTTTTTTAACGAATTAGGCTTTGCGGATAGCTTGGCAGAGGCGCCAGATTTTGTTCGTATGTTTTCCGGTGATCTGACCCACGTGCCAGAGCCTCTGCGTAAAGTAGGTTGGGCGACAGGCTACGCACTTTCTATTTTCGGTACCGAATACGTGCAGCAATGTCCGTTTCAAACCGGTAATGGTTATGGTGACGGCCGAGCTATGTCGGTGCTTGAAGCTGTCATCAAGGGTCAGCGCTGGGAGATGCAGTTAAAAGGCGGTGGACGGACGCCTTACTGTCGCGGCGCCGATGGTCGCGCTGTACTGCGGTCAAGTGTGCGTGAGTTTCTAGCGCAAGAACACATGCACGCGCTTGGGGTGCCAACGTCACGGTCTTTGAGTTTATACGTTTCCAAAACAGAGAGAGTTAACCGCCCTTGGTACTCAGAGGGGTCGCATCTAAAAGATCCCGATGTCCTTATATCAGAAGCCGTTGCTATTTCTACACGAGTCGCGCCTTCGTTTATTCGGGTGGGTCAGCTAGAGCTATTCAGTCGCCGCGCTCGTAAGAATGAGCACCCACAAGCGATGGCAGAACTTGAGATGATTGTGCTGCACTTGATCGACCGTGAGTACAGTGAGGTCATCGACAAAAATCTAACGCTGGCTGAACAAATTATATTGCTTGCCCGTGAATTTCGCAGTCGTCTGACGTCGCTAGTGGCTAACTGGGTTCGCGTCGGCTACTGTCAGGGTAACTTCAATAGCGACAACTGCGCGGCGGGTGGTTTTACCCTAGACTACGGTCCTTTTGGATTCTGTGATGTATACGATCCTCAGTTTCAGCCTTGGACAGGGGGAGGGCATCATTTCTCTTTTATGAATCAACCGGTTGCTGCAGAGCGTAACTTTCACATGTTTTGGACAGCATTACGGCCTCTGCTATTGACGAATAAAGACGCTAGTGATCAATTTGACGAAATTCGAAGTGGCTTTGCAGCGGTCATGCAGGCAGAAATGGAAAAGATGTGGGCTGCTAAGCTAGGCATTGACTCATTCAACGCGGACTTGTTCAGTGAACTCGAAACGCTGATGAGACAAACACAGGTTGATTACACGATGTTCTTCCGTGAGTTATCGACTGTACCTGACGACATTGTTCCGCTGCAAAAAAGTTTTTATCAGGGCGCTCGCGATCAAGTAGACGCTGAAGCTTTGGATACGCGTTGGTCACTATGGTTAGAAAAATGGAAAGGGCTTAGTCTTAGAGCGTCTAGTACGACCCATGCAGAGACTGCTTCGCCCGTATCTCGAGAAGGGGTTTCTCGTCAGATGAAACGGGCAAATCCAAAATACACTCTACGAGAATGGTTCGTTGTGCCTGCTTATCAGCAAGCCGCTAAAGGTAACTACTCTTTAGTGCGAGAGCTGCAGGATATTATGACGCATCCCTATAATGAACAGTCGCAAGATATTGAAGATAAATACTATCAGCGCAAGCCGGCTGAGCTTTTTCAGACCGGCGGATTATCGCATTATAGTTGTTCGTCGTAATGTATCGACATTCTCGACAACCGTCCTTAAACAGTGCTTAGTAGTCGTCGAGTACAGCACCCTTGCTTGCACTAGAGGCATTAAAAGCAAATTTTGCTTGCACGCCTCGCATGTAACGAGGCGGCGGTGCTTGCCAACCTATTTTACGTTCGGCAAGATCTTCATCGCTGATGTTGAGCTGCAGTAATAGCTGTTTGGCATCAATCGTGATGGCGTCGTCTTCATTAATGAAGGCGATGTTGCCACCGGCGGCGGCTTCTGGTGCGACATGTCCTACAACCATTCCCCAAGTACCCCCAGAAAAACGGCCGTCCGTAATGAGACCGACGCTTTCGCCAAGACCCGCGCCTACTAACGCGGCGGTTGGTGCAAGCATTTCAGGCATGCCAGGGCCGCCTTTAGGGCCTAAGTAGCGCAGCACCATCACGTCACCTGCTTTTATTTTACCGGCCAATATCGCGGCCAAAGCAGTTTGCTCGTCGTCAAAAACACGTGCTGGTCCGGTCATTACTGGGTTTTTAAGCCCGGTTATTTTGGCGACGCAACCTTCTGGTGATAGGTTGCCCTTGAGAATGGCCAAGTGACCTTGTTTATACATAGGATTCGTTATGGGGCGAATGACATCTTGGTCAGCACGTGGCACGTCGGGAACGTCTTTCAATACCTCAGCCATGGTTTGACCGGTAATCGTTAAGCAGTCTCCATGCAGCAGACCCGCCGCCAGTAGTGTTTTCATTACCTGCGGAATGCCGCCGGCTTGGTGCAGGTCAACGGCCAAGTATTGTCCGCTGGGCTTGAGATTACACAATACGGGGGTTTTCTGGCGCATACGTTCAAAGTCGTCAATCGTCCATTCCACACCCGCGGTATGAGCGATTGCTAGAAAGTGCAGAACGGCATTCGTTGATCCGCCAGTGGCCATGATGACCGCCACCGCATTTTCAATGGCTTTTTTGGTTACCAAGTCGCGCGGTTTAATATTTTGTCGGATCGCTTCAATTAATACTTTGGCAGACTCTTTGGCAGACTCTACTTTTTCCGCGTGGGGGTTGGCCATGGTTGATGAATAAGGCAGTGACAAACCCAGTGCTTCAAATGCGCTGGACATGGTATTGGCGGTATACATGCCGCCGCAGCTACCGGTTCCTGGAACGGCGCGGCGCTCAATTTGTAATAAGTCTTCGTCGTTCATGCGGCCCGCTGCATGTTCGCCCACCGCTTCAAACACATCAACAATATTCAGTTGTTTGCCCTTGTAGTTGCCGGGCAATACGGTGCCACCATAAACGTAGATAGCTGGCACGTTGGCCCGTAGCATACCCATTAAACCGCCGGGCATATTTTTATCACAACCGCCAATGACTAAGACACCGTCCATCCACTGGCCTTGCACGCAGGTTTCAATGCAGTCAGAGATTACTTCGCGACTGATCAACGAGTACTTCATACCCTCTGTGCCCATGGCCATGCCATCAGAAATAGTGGGAGTGCCAAATACTTGTGAATTACCGCCGGCTTCTTCGATACCGATGATGGCGGCATCGGCTAGCTTTTGCAGGCCGCTATTACAGGGCGTAATTGTGCTGTGCCCATTGGCAACGCCGACCATGGGTTTTTTAAAATCTTCCGCTGTATAACCCATTGCGTAATATAACGATCGGTTGGGTGCACGGGATGGGCCTTCTGTGATGTTTTTGCTGCGACGATTGATTTGGTCGCCTTTATTGTCAGTATCTGTTGTCATTGTAATTCTCGTCAATATGAGGCGTTTATCAACACAAATTATGCATTAGAGAATGGAGTGACTCCAATATATTTACATTTCCTAACAACATTTAGGACCTAAGGTTCTTAGACGGCTAATAAATACATTTGGTGTGAGCGGTACTCAGTCTTAAGTCATGCTTTATTGAGAATGCTTGTTCTATTTATGTAAATGTTTTGTCAAATTAATTTAGGTAGGCTAAATTAGCAGTGGTCAAGCATTGACACAACATCCATTGAAATAACGAGTAGGGCACAGATGAACATGGAGATTCAGGTCGCTTTAGAAGTTGCCGATGAGACCGACGCATTTTTACAAATCACAGATGTGATTTTTAATAAAAAAAATAACATAGGGTATGCCGATCTAAGTGCAGCTGAAAAATCTGTTTATTGCATCGATAGCTTGTCTCGAGAGATGGAAAACGGCGGCTTTGGTCAGCTTTTTCATCACGATAGTGGCGCATTAATTCAAGATATGCTGGAAGCGCTGGTAAAAGTTCGGGCTAAGAATACCTATAATATCGTGCGACAAATTGTCGATTATTTCCCCAGCAGTAGCGTACCCAGTGATGAAAATGAACGCATGGAAGCCTTTGATTCCCTTGCCGCTGAGCGAGTGAATGAGATCGCTGAATGCGACGATCGCTTTCATAAAGTGGGTGAAAATCTCATAGAATTAACACTTAAGTTTGTAGCGAAAAATGTGAGAGAATTTCGTTAGTATTATCCGTCTATTTTGTGTCCATTCAATGACTGAGTTGACCCAAAATAGATCAAGGTCCTTGCATTTGAATCGTTAGATTAATATAAAGACTCTTATTTCGACAGACCCATAAAAATTAAAAAAGGTATCAGCATGTTACGTATTCTGATGAGCTTCATTATTGGTATGGCGTTCATACCCCTCACGCAAGCGAAAGTAATTAATGATACTGAAATTGCCGATAGTATTCTGGTCGCTGAGCAAATATTGGCGTTGAATGGAGCTGGTATTCGCACTAAGTTTTTCCTGAATTTGTATGTGGGTGCTTTATATCTCAATGAGAAGAGTAGCAATGCTGAGGCATTAATCGCGGCTGATGAAACCATGACTATTCGTCTATACATTACATCGTCTTTAATCGATGGCGTAAAGATGAGTGAAGCAACTCAGGATGGTTTTTTGAAGTCTACTGGCGGTAAGCTTGGTCCCATTCAAAAAGAAGTTGAATCGTTAATGGGTGCCTTTGATGATGCTGTTGAAGATAAGGATATATTCGATTTACAGTATGTACCTAACCAAGGTGTTAGCGTTATTCGAAATGGCAAGATAAAGGTCGTTGTTCCGGGCTTAGCGTTCAAAAAAGCGTTGTTTGGTATTTGGTTATCGGATGATCCAGTACAAGATGACTTAAAAGTTGGCATGTTAGGCGACGATTAACAATCCCTCAGCTTTAAAAAAACTTCTTTTTTTTTGGTTTTAAACAAGTAAATCTCATAAATTAGTTAAAGAACTTGATTGAATGGCCGTTATAACGTGTAGCAAAATTTAATTCGGTGACTGTTATGAACTTCAATCCCAATCTTATTACTGTTCAACCTAATGCTTATCAAAGTTTCGCTGAGAAGCAGGGTGTTCGTTCTGAAGGGAAAGCCTCTGACGTTTTAAATGATAATGTAAAGCGAGGTCTGTCTCAGACAACAGGAACCTCTTCCTCTGGTTTGCAACTAGGTGATAAAAAGGATGCGCAGGCCGTCGCCACGACCATGCTCGATTATGTGCAGCGTGGTTTGGATCAGTTGCGATTTCGTGGCGCCGACGACAGTCGCATTGAACAACGTTTAGAAGCCGCTAAGCAAGGCATTGCCAAAGGCTATGATCAGGCAGAACAGCAACTAAAGGACATGGGGTTACTTAACGACGAACTTAAGGCTGAAATTGATCAAGGTCGTGATCTAATCAATCTAGGGTTAGATCAAATAACAAGTGGCCAGTATGAGAAAAATAGCCAAAGCAAGGAAGTAAGCGCTGGTATGCCGGCACTTTCATCTAGCCGTTATAGCAGCCAAGCCAGTCAACAGAATTCAATGTCTCTAGAGTTGATGACTAAAGACGGTGATAGAATTTCACTCAGCTTTAAACAGTCTGCCCAATCATCTTCTATCAGTGAGCAGCAAGGTAGCACATTTATGACTGCGGCTGGATTTGAGCAGGGTACTGAGTGGCAGATGGATGTGATCGGGGATTTAGATGAGGATGAAAAGGCTGCTTTGAGCAGTCTTCTACAAGGGGTTGAAAAACTCAGTAGTACTTTTTTCTCTGGGGATCTTGGTGGAGCACTAGAACAAGCTATGCAGCTTGGGTTTGATGGCAATGAACTGGCATCAATGAGTTTGAATCTTCGTCAAGAATCGTTCAGTTCTGTTAGTCGTGCCTATAACTCGGTACAGCCTAAATTGCCAACCCCTGAATTAGAAAATCTATCTTCCTCTTTATTAGGATACAACGATGATTATTTCAGTGTACTTGATCAAGCTAAGTCATTTGCCGATCCCGAAACGTTATTGAATGCTCTGGTTGATCAAATGTATCCAGATGCTAACGTAAAAGATATTTTTCAAGCTTATAATCAAGGTTTGAATAATGCGGTCAATAATCGTGCTGAGATGATGTCTAACTTATTATTATAATTACTTTATACTAGCGTTAAATTATTAATAAACGCTGAGAGTATTTGCTTTGGCTATTCTATTATTGTCTACCCAAGCTTGTCATTTGTGTGAGCTTGCACAAAATGTGTTACAGCAGGTATTTAGTCAACAAGACATAATGGTCTTGTCTGAGACAGCTGACCTACAAATTTACCTGCAAGATATTATTGATCAACCTATATGGCTTGATCAATACGCTGAAAAAATACCCGTATTATTAGATGAATCTTCTTTTTTAACTTTAGAATGGCCTTTTGACGTTTTGGAAGCGGCTAAATGGTTAGAAAAAGTCGCTGCTAATGCTGGTTCCTTGTCGGCATAAGTTTTACTATTAGTTTATGTTTTATTAAACCCTTTTTATTAGACGTATTAACAGGAATATTTATGTCGCGCATCCTTAGCATCATGATTTACCTTTTTAAGGTTAAGACTCACCTTAGAGCACTCATGTCTTTTCTATTATTATCGCTGCTGGTGGGTTGCGCTTCCGCACCACAATCATCAACCGGGCAAGCGGTTTATTATGCGTTGCAGACAGACATTCAATTACGATTATGGGTTGAACACTGCCAAGGTATGAGTGGCAAAGCAAAGCAGATAGCTTGGCAAGCAAAGAGCAATTGGTGGCGTCGCAATGGTGCTTTTGTGGAAGGCGCTGATTTTGGTTTAACACGAGAAATTATGTTGGTATCAGGTGATCGTGATGTTTCCGGTGCCAATCTTGCGCTGGGTATAACGACTCAAGTCGTTGAAGATGCAGAAGCTGAAATGAAACTGCTGTTAGAAGCCAGTGGCAATCAAGAAAAACTGTGTGTGAATATGCTTTCGAAGTTTAATGATGGTGATTATGATTTACGTGATAATAATCAGTTTTATCCAATTTTAGTGGGCCTGCAGCGTCGTGCTCAGCAAGAGGGTGACGACTTAGAAGAGAAGAGTGCTGCCTTAATGGTGAAAAAACAACGTAAGTTTGGTCGCTCTTTGTACGTGGTCGAAAAGTTAGCAAAGCGCTCAGGTTGCCCTGGGGCGAATGTTAAAGTCATTAAAGCCGATTGGCCTCATGAAGTCTATGATGTGCAGTGCCCTGATAATAGCTACATCCTCGTGCGCTGTGAGTGGGGAAACTGCTTATTAAGCGAATAGTTTACCTGCGTGTATAGCGGCTTCCATTGTTGTCTATATATCTAATGTGAAGGCATTGGGTGGACAAGCCGCTGATGTTGGCTAATTTTAGTACTTTATTGATTGAATACCAAAAGCAGCTTGTTTCACTGCCTTAAATCGTCGAAAATTCAATCATACCATTCTATTCTCTT
>JBNMOT010000135.1:0-9003 GCA_051275515.1 Oleispira sp.
TGTAAACTCTCAAACGTAATATTGGCAAAAAGGCCTAAAAATATTTTGGTTTGTAAATAAAAAACCCCGACAGTTTTTCTAACTTTCGGGGAGGCTTTGTGAACACTTTTTTAATGTGCTTAATGACGTAAATAATAGATTAAAAACTATAGGTAATATTACCATATAGAAAACGGCCATCTAAACTGTATGGTGAATAGGCGGTATATGGGAATATCTGGCTAAAGTTTGAATATCCAATGTTGTCTACAGTTGCCTGCGGATATTGGTCAAACAGGTTGTTAGCACCTAAAGAAAACTTCCAATGCTGGTCTGGCCGGTATGCTATTTCTAGGTCAGTTATCCATTTAGTATTTAAGTATTCATCACGCTCCGCGGTTGTTGATATATCAGCAACTTCACCGTAACGAGCAGCGCGCAACGTGGTCTGCCATTCGTCAAAACGCCAAACAGCAGATAAGTTCCATTTGCTATCAGGTGTACCTTCTTCAAAACGACCAACTTCACGGCGCGCAAATACAACGTATTCATCACCTAACGAGTTGAGTCGTGCAGGATTATCGTCGATATTCGTTACTTCGGTATCGTTGAAGTTAGCAGCAGCGTTTAAGCGTAAATCGCCTAGATTATTTAGTTCAAGAGTATAGGTTGCAACTATATCTACCCCTTGGGTGCGTGAATCAATAGCATTGGTAAAATAACGGACACTTTCAGTATTTAACTCGCCAGCATTTGCTAAAATTTGCTGTACAGCTGGGCCCGTTAAATTTTCTGATAATACAACACGATCATCAATATCAATACGATATGCATCAACTGTCAAACTAAAACTATCTTGAGTGTAGATAAAGCCCGCAGTGATGTTTACCGAATCTTCTGCGTCTAATTTTTTAGCACCCAGTGCTTTAGCGGCAGGCGCATCTGCAGGGAACAAACCGACTTCAAACGGTTGGTTATTTTCAAGTACTGTTGAAATTTGGCGATAGGAGGTTTGCGCAAGCGAGGGCGCGCGGAAACCTGTGCTAATAGCACCGCGAAGAGATAAATTATCGCTAATACTATAACGCGTTGCCAATTTTGAATTAAACGTGTCTCCGAAGTCGCTATAATCTTCGTAGCGACTTGCAAAAACAACATTCCAATTTTCAGTAAAGTACGCGTCAAATTCAGCAAATACGGAAATATTATGCCGACTTTTATCCGTTACACTTTCTGGCCCAAATCCTGAAAGTACCTGTGCACCTCCGGCCGCAAGGGGATTACCGTTAGCATCTACAGCGGTGATATAGGAGGCTTCTTCGCCTTGTTCAATTTTGTAACTTTCACGGCGGTACTCAGCACCAATGGTAAAAAATACGTCGTCGGGTAGGCCTAAATCTAAGCCAGTATTTGCATCCGCGTTCACTATCCATTGGTCATAAACCAAGGCACCGTTATCAAATTCGGTTTGGCTGTTAGCACCTAATGAGGTATTTAAGCTATTAACGACGCCTAATGCAAAGTCGTTACGGCCATAATTGCTGCTGATATCCCATGTCCAATCATCGCTTTCGCCTTCTAAACCTAGCGCTAACGAATAATCCACTACGTCGGTTTCAATTTGCGGTAAGAAACCGTTTGGATAAAGTGACTTAACGTTACGGCTGTCTTTTGCGCGGCGATAAAAACCAGCTGAGTTACCCTCACGCTTTGAATAGCTACCAAAAGAATACAGGTTCAGACCATCGTCTAAATCGTAGCCCAGATTGTAAAAAAGTGCGTAGTCTTTTAAGCCGGCTTTGCCAAAACGATGATTATAGCGATTAAAGGTGAATTCGCGTGGGTCCAAGCTGCCGTTGTCTAAGCGGTTGTATTGTTCCCGAGGATCAAAGCCTGAACGTTGAGTTGCGTCGTTATCACGATACTCAATTGAGACATTCACGAAGCCTTTATCGCTAAGCGAGAAACCAGAATTAGCACTAATTGTTCGCGTGCTACCATCGTTTACTTCACGATCATCGCCTACATTAAAGGCAAGGTCACCGTTTGAATCTGCGTAGGCGCCTTCTAAGTTAGGTGCACCGGCCATTTGACTCTCATATTGACCATAAGTCACACTAATGCTTCCACCGTCGTCGGCATCTTTTAATACAATATTAATTACACCGGCAATCGCATCAGAACCATACTGCGCGGCGGCACCGTCACGTAGCACTTCCACACGCTTAATCGCTGAAGTGGGGATCATGTTTAAGTCAACCGAAGTCGAACCACGGCCAACCACACCCCCAAGATTCAAAAGCGCACCTGAATGGCGGCGTTTACCATTAATAAGCACCAATGTGTGGTCCGGCGCTAAACCGCGTAAAACAGCTGGGCGGGCATGGTCAGTACCATCAGCAATCGTCGCGCTGGGGTAGTTAAAGCTGGGTATTTGGTTAGCAAGTACTTGACTGATTTCAAGCTGGCCTGTGCTGGCCATATCGGCACTGGTAATGATATCGACAGGTACTGTGCTTTCTGCAATACTGCGCAGATTACGACGCGTACCCGTCACTGAAATTACTTCAATATTTTCTTCTGCTTGTTTATCTTGCTCTGCCACATTAGCCTGCGAGTAAGGAGTGCTAAGTGCGGTGGTAACCGCTAGGCTAAGTGCCAGCGTGTTGGCTGATAAAAGCTTAAAACTCATTAATGGCTCCCTAAAAACTTGATAATTAGTTGTCTGAAAAAAAGCAGGATGTAGACGCGACGACTTCACTGAAAGAATGCAAACTTACTAAATAATTTAACGTTTTGATAAGTAAGGTAATGCCTACGTAGACTAGTCAATTTCGATCGTTAACGTTACCAACTTTTGTCCAATGCTAGATAATAAGCCTCGCCGGTCTGCAAACTGATAATGAGAGCCAATGACTAAAACATCGATGGTTTGGTGTTGATTAATGTAAAATATGGAACTGTCAAACTAACGGTTTCTTATTCTTAACCAGTTTGAGGGCCTTAGTCATACCGTCCGCTATAAAATAACCAGCCAAAAAGAGGATCACGTTCTTCTTTATTCGTCGATAATAGGGTCAGAACCAGAAGCTTTGTATTCAAAGTGCTGTATCAAGAAGCATCATTAACACAAACCCGATGATAAGCCCACCCGTTGCCCAAGTTTCATGCCCAGCGCGATGGGATTCAGGAATGATTTCATGGCTGATCACAAATAGCATTGCACCTGCCGCAATCGCTAAGCCCCAGGGTAGAAGATGAACCGAAAGGCCGATCAATGCGACACCCAACAGGGCCGCGACAGGCTCCACCAGACCAGAAAGAGCACCAACGCCAATCGCTAAACCTTTGCTGTAACCAACGCTCATCAAAGCCAACGCAACCACAAAGCCTTCGGGAATATCCTGTATCGCAATACCCACCGCTAGGGCCTTTGCACCCACCAGATCCGGGCCCGCAAATGAAACACCAATCGCCATGCCTTCAGGAAAATTGTGCAACACGATTGCCGTAACAAAAAGCCAGACCCGCTTAAGCTTTGTTGCCTGCTCGATATTGACTTCAGATCGGACGCCGCCTTCAAGACCTTTGACAAAATGCTCATGGGGCACAACCCGCTCAATCATCAGCAAACCCAAAGCGCCCAATATGATGCCACCGCCAACAATACCTCCGGCCAGCCAAGAACCTGCGCCCTGAACAGCAGCGGTATCCAGTGCCGGGATAATCAATGAAAACGACGTTGCTGCCAGCATAACCCCAGCGCCGAAGCCCATTAGCGTATCGATAAGACGCTGTGAAAGCTGGCGCGTCAAAATGGCAGGGATCGTACCCAGCGCGGTCGCTGCAGCGGCAAACAAACCGCCAAGCAGCGCACCTGTCATGTGCGGATCACCCGCAGCCAAACGCACGTAGATGCCGGGCAACAACGCAACAAAACCGCTAATCAGAATCGTCAAAACTACCCAGTATCGCAATGCCATCAATTCACCTTATTTTGATTATTTCGCCAATGTGGCGACCTGCGTTGTAGCTGGAATCGGCAGGCATTCATATAACTGAAAATTCAAAACCAGCGCCTCCCACATTGTGTAAACAAGTTTTGAATATTGCTTATGATTAAATAAGAATGTTCAGGAACACCCATTCCTTGCATCGCTATTTCTGTTCAGGAGTATCCTCGATTAACTTAATGATATCCCGATTACCATTAAGTTTGGCTAAATCGAGCAAGTAGCTTTTTTCAAGTTCTTGCATCGGCTCTTTTAATAATAATTCCTTTATCAGTTCCTCTTCACCATTCGCTATGGCAGTTTTTAAGGCTGCGAAATTTGCTATACTGTGATTACGTTGATCAGTCATAATGGACCCCATTGGTTAGGTTTCGTTAATTTTTTGTTTTAAAGCTATCGCTTGCTATTAGCGATATGAATGTATCTTTTTCGATACCACTGTCCGGATAAGCTAAGCCTTAAACTTAAGCAATAACAAACAAGTCCATAAAGCGATTTACTGCTGTAGACTCCAGCGCAGCTTGATCTTTGCAAAGCGTAAAAATCGTTTTGCATTGATGACTTGGGAACCGCGTCGCTAAGTTAGCTTTAAATTTTTGCTCCAATAGTGGGATCCCCTCTTTGCGACGGCGACGATGACCCACAGGATATTCCACCAGCACTTCTTCCGTGCTGCTGCCATCGTTGAAGAAAACCTGAATGGCGTTGGCAATAGCGCGTTTATCTGCTTCTAAATACTCTGCGCTGAAGCGTTTATCTTCGACAACTTCCATTTTATCACGCAGTTCGTCAATGATGGGATATGCTTTGTGAAAGTCGTCTTCATAATGTTCGGCGCTTAACATTCCAAACACCAGCGGCACCGCAACCATATATTGCAAACAGTGGTCGCGATCTGCAGCATTAGCAAGTGCCCCTGTTTTAGAAATAATGCGAATGGCCGACTCGTGTGTGCGAATAATGATCTTCTCAATATCCGCTAACCGACCTTTCACCTCAGGATGCAGGATAACCGAAGCTTCTGCGGCAGTTTGCGCATGGAACTCTGCGGGAAACGAAATCTTAAACAAGATGTTTTCCATCACGTAAGAACCATACTCTTGAGAAAAAGAAAACTGACGTTCATCCTCTGGTTTAAACGCTTGATTTTTATTCGTTTTCGAAAAAGCAACGTCGTAAAAGCCCCACTGCGGCGCAGTTAATGCGCTGGGTATGCCCATTTCGCCGCGCATCGACATATCAGCCAAACGCACAGCTCTTGAAGTAGCATCGCCCGCTGCCCAAGACTTACGGGAACCCGCATTCGGTGCGTGACGATACGTGCGTAGTGCAGAACCGTCGACCCAAGCTTGCGAGACCGCCGCCATGATTTGTTCTCTATTGCCACCCATCATTTTTGTGATAACCGCTGTTGAAGCGACACGAACTAACAATACATGGCACAAACCAACGCGATTAAAAGAATTTTCTAGTGCAATAACGCCTTGAATCTCATGCGCCATGATCATGACCTCAAGCACTTCTCGCATGGTAAAAGGTGTTTCGCCATTTGATATTCTCACCTGAGATAAATGATCAGCCACTGCTAAAATGCCGCCTAAGTTATCCGATGGATGTCCCCATTCAGCGGCCAACCATGTGTCGTTGTAATCGAGCCAGCGGATAATACAACCGATGTCCCAAGCAGCTTTAACCGGGTCGAGTGACAGCGATGTTCCCGGCACTCGAGCGCCGTTGGGTACAATTGTGCCTTGTACGATGGGCCCAAGGTGCTTTGTACATTCAGGAAAGCGCAGCGCAAGCAATCCGCAACCTAGGGTGTCCATTAAACAGTTGCGCGCGGTATCAAGCGCTTCTTCGCTGGAGACTTCAAAATTAACAACATAATCTGCGATATCTTGGATGACATGATCGTAATCGGGGCGATGATTAGTGTCTGCATTACTATTCATTTCTTATCCTTATTCGTTTATTTCTTTCGATGAGACGATAAGTTGGATACGTTTCGATGCCCTCGCTCAGGTTTAATTTCCCGAGTTGGCTTACTCTTGCGCAAAATTTTTCTCCTGCCATTTAAAGCGCAAAAGTTCTGCCAAGGTTTTAATAGCTAACTTTTTCGTCACTTGTAAACGATATTCTTCAACCGTTTTTTCAATTATATAAAGGTCATGTACAACAATTTTATGCAGGCCACCTTTACTACACCTTTAAATATTTGTCATTCGTGTTTTAAAAGCGATATTCCCGAGCCCACCATATCGCACAAACAATGCTGGGAACAGACATCTCTCTTACGGCTTGGATTTAACGATAGAATAATAAGATATTCAGGTCACCTTAAAATAGTGCTCACCCATTTTGAAGACATTTTTAAAACCATATTAATTAGATATCACTAACACTTTGCTATGACTAAAGGTAAATTTTATCAGATGCCTCCGTGCTTCATATTACAGAACGGAATAAAAAAATATCAGACGCTATGGCTAAGCAAGAGCAAGCCCGTAAAAGTATTAATGATCAGATTGAACGCTTGCGCTAGGTATCGAGATTAAATTATATGGAAGCGCGAGATCTATAAAATGACACCGTTATTTGATCTGAAATGAAGTTTGAACTCGAATTGGAAATGTAAACATTAAACAGCTAGATTTACTGATACTATTTATACCATCGATAAGCACCGGCGAGCATAAGACAGACAATTGCGGGTGCTAACAGGGCTTTAAAAATAAAAAGGTCAAACAAAAATGCGCCAAGTGCGCCGCCAAGAACGAAACCTAAAATAATTAGCATAAAAAGAATCGCTTTTCGCTTATCAAAAGGCTCTCCTCTCAAAACCGAACCAAACATCAGACCTAGATCAGTAAATATGCCGGTCAAATGGGTTGTGCGTATTACGGCACCGCTGTAGTTAGTTGCCAGTGCGTTTTGAATTCCGCATGCCGCTGAAGCGGCAAAATGTCCGTAATAGGAGCCTTTGGAGAGTAAGAAAAATGCAAGCAGAATAAGTATGGATTCAATCACTAAAGCTGTGTCGTAATGACGTCCTAATTTTAAAGAGCTGCTATTTAGTAAAAATCCAGATAAGGATGCACCTAGAAAAAAAGCGAATAAAATCCCGACTAAATGCAATATAGTTTCGAATGAACTTGCAAATATCGTAGCACCAAGCAGCGTTGCGGTCCCAGAAACGTGTGATACAGACTGATGTTCAAAACCCAGAAGTCCGATCGCATTTATACAGCCAGCAACTAAGGCTAAAATAAATGCACCGTATTCTATCCACTTAGGTAGTTTTGATATCACTTTCTAATCTCAATTGAGCTAATTTAATCCGACTAAAAATTTGTGTACAACAACGCACAGAGAAACAATGATAACGCTTATCTATTCATTAATCCTATTTGTAATAGCATTGTCATCAGCGAACAATGTTTATGTATGACCAAGTGACTCTGCGCAGCGCTTTTGTCCGCGAGCCTTGAGGCATTATGATCACGGTTCTTAGACTTAGAATGCTGGGATTTATGGGCACCAAATATCGTCGTAAAGTGTAAAGAAAAAACATCAATGTCAGTTAAAAACCGACTTTAAAGCGGGTTTTTTATTGGGTTGCAGTTTTGATGTATTACATTGTCTATAGTCGATTAGTCATTATTTGATTTTGATCAATACAAGTTAGCTATTTTTCATTAACAATTCAGCACTATATCTTTTATTTGATGGACTGTGACAATGCAAAATGTAGGCTATCGCCCAGACCAAAATTCTGACCTTTGGGTTAACTTTAGGACTTGGGAACAAGATAAAATTGCGATAAATAAAACGTAAGCAGACTACCTAATGAAAATCTTAATTATTTACTATTCCCTTTCTGGCAGTACAAAACAAACAGCTGATGTGCTTGCCGCTAAATTACCTGCTGATAAAAAGAGAGTCAAAGATCAAGAAAAACGCACCGGCATTTTTGGGATGATGCTCACTATATATCAAATTCTATTGGCCAAACCCAGTCATATCCAAACATTAAAAATAGACATATCTCAATATGATTTGATTATTTTAGGCACCCCCGTATGGATGATGAGATTAGCATCGCCGATGCGAGCACTGATTAATCAGGAAAAATACAGGTTACCGAAGGTCGCATTTTTTTGTACCGAAAGTTCTTCCGGTGCAACGGCCGTTTTTAGGACTATGGAAGAACTTTGCGAAACAACACCTATTGCGACACTCGAGATAACCCAGTCCGATATGGCTCATTTGGATGACAGTAAAAAGTTAAGTGATTTTCTTAATACTTGCCAAAAGGCAGTTAGTAAATAAAACGACCGCGCCCCTAGGAGAACAAATGCTATTTGCCTAGATATTAATTAGAAGGAAAATGCTATGAGCGTTAGAAAGAAAGTCACTTTAATTTTGGTACTTATTGGGCTCAGCTTATTCGCTCCCCTCACATGGTACAAAGTCAATTATTCAATGGATTTCACACCATCTTATTCTGTCCAGTCTGAGGACCCTAAGCATAAATTATTAATTGCGACTCAGGGCAGTGAATATAAAAACGCTGTTGTTGCAGGCATCATTAACGCGGTTAAAAATCGTCCAGTTGACGTTCGTGTAGTAGACATTTCGGCACTCCCAGAGGTCAATATTGACGAGTGGAGTGCGGTAGTTATTTTGCATACGTGGGAAAACTGGCAGCCACAAAAAGATGCGATGTTATTTATTAATCGTAATCCGGATCTTGCAAATATCATTGTCCTGACCACTTCAGGGCAAGGTGATTTAAAGATGGAAGCCGTTGATGCCATAACGTCTGCCTCAGACATTTCCAATGTAGAAAAAGATACTGCACAAATATTACGCCGAATTGATTCTGTAATCACCAACGATTAAGACTCAAAAATTTTATAAGGCCATAAATGTGGTGCCGCCAGAAAAGTTTGTGCCAACTAAGTCAATAGAGTTTGCTTATCAGTGGCGGTCCTTGCCGCTAACCAGCCTA
>JBNMOT010000136.1:0-8963 GCA_051275515.1 Oleispira sp.
TTATTTGTGTGACACATTTATTAGGGATGATTACTGCCCTATAAAAATAATTGTTAGTACCCAATGACTCCCAAGCTCCAAGGATTCCAGCTGTTAGTGATCGACGGACCGCCAAGAATCATCAGCTTGCCAGCTAGATGCCCACTCGGGAATGTCACTAGCAGGCATAGGTCGAGCAATTCCGTAACCCTGCGCTAGCTCGCAACCTAGCCTCAATAAAGCTGTGCCATGCTCAATGCTCTCCACACCTTCGGCAATCACGTCAAGTTTGAATGATTTAGTTAAGGCAATCACACCTTCAACAATCGCCAAATCGTCTTCGTCTTTTAACATGTTGCGCACGAAACTCTGGTCGATTTTAATCATGTAAGCTGGCAGGCGTCGAAGATAAGTGAGGGATGAATATCCCGTGCCAAAGTCATCTAGGGCGAAGCTTACGCCCATATCTTGGCAAGTCTTCATAATGCCAGATACTTGACTGATATCATTTAGCGCACTGGTTTCAAGTATCTCCAATTCTAAACGGTGCGGACTCACCAAAGGGTGAGCGGCTAACAATATGCTCAAGCGATCTGGAAAGTTTTTTTGTGTTAATTGATAGGCACTAATGTTGACACTGATCGGTAAGTTTATTCTTAAGCTTTGCCATTGGCTTATTTGGTTTAATGCTTTATGTATAACCCATTCACCCAATTCTAGACTTATGGCGTGACCTTCTATGGCAGGTAAGAAGTCTAAAGGTGGAATTATGCCTCGCTCAGGATGCTGCCAGCGAATTAAAGCTTCTACCCCTATAACTTCGCTAGTGCGCATATTCACCTTGGGCTGATAGTGCATCACAAACTCATTATTAATCAAAGCTGCGCCCACATCATCTATAAGTTGCCGTTGAACCTTGGTCGCATTATCTTGTGCGGTATCAAATTGGCGATAGCAGTTCTTACCTGATTGTTTAGCATCCCACATAGCTTGGGAAGCTTGACGAATTAGTGGGTCCACATCTACGGCATCCAGTGGATTAAATGAGACGCCAATGCTCGCTGAAATGTTTACTACTGCATCTCCCAAAGTAACTGGTTCCGCAATAACCTCTAGCAAGCGTTTTAATATAGGTTCGCAATCTTCAGTTTTTTCTAGGTCTGCAATGATAATAATAAATTCGTCGCCGCCAATACGCCCCAGTGTATCGTTCTTAGATAAAACATCGCTCATACGTTTTGACAGTGTTACGAGTAGCTCATCTCCTAGTTTATAACCGAAAGTATCATTGACCGACTTGAAGTCATCTAGGTCCAAATATGCAACGGCTAATAAACGATTGGGCCATTGAGAGTTCAGCGTCAGATGACTTAATCGTTCTTCCACTGAGGCTCGGTTAGGCAGGCCAGTGAGCACGTGATCATGGGCAATCCACTTCAAACTTGCTTCGGTTCGTTTGCGTTGAGTGATCTCTGAGTGGATACCTAAATACTGGTAAGGCTTGCCTTTATCATTCAAGGTCGGAACGAGGGTCGATTTGACCCAATAGTGGCTACCCATCTTGGTGGTATTTTTAATCTCGCCATGCCAAGTATGACCACTAGATATAGTCTTACGTATATCCACGAAAAATGCATTTGAGTGTTCATCCGACCTAAGGATGTCGATATTTATACCGAGTAGTTCTTCACGGACATAACCGCTAATGGCACAGAACTTATCGTTGGCGTAGGTGATAACTCCATCCATATTAGCGATGTAGACAATGGCATGCTCGTCCAGTGCAAATTTTTGAAAAGCCAACTCGTCATTTTTTTTAATTATGGCCTTTTGTATAAGGACTTTGTCTGATACGTTCTTTTGAATACCTAAATAATAACTCGGTTCACCTGCATCATTAAGGATAGGAGATAGGCTAAGTTCATTCCAAAACATGGAGCCATCTTTTCGATAATTTCTTAAGGTCACGAGGCATGATTTATTATTTTTGATGGCTTCACGAATTGTATTTAACTCGTCTTTTTGGCCTACATCAGTAAGTTGTAAGTGCCTGCAGTTTTGTCCGACGATTTCGTCTAAAAAATAACCCGTCATCTCCTCAAAAGCAGGATTAACAAAAATAAGGGGAATATCAGGCAAGCTGAGATCAGCGATAGTGATTGATTCTCGCGAGTTCATAAATGCAGTTTTCAATATTTGCAGATTTATCATGTAGCTTGTATTTTTTTGGTGCTAGCGGGGGGATTATTGTTAAAATCTAAAATGATTATCTAACATCGGACAGGCAAATTAAATTCAAGTTGAATCTGACAAAAGAGCCCAAGCTAATTGAATGTTCGTTGAGTCTAAGAAAGGCAGCGAGATCGAAATGATCCAAAATACAGACTAAGCACAACTCCTTTTGGTAACCGTTCGACCCATACTATGGGCACTGGCTTTGCGTCCTCGTATTACTACGAGTTTGCCGGTTCTAGGAGCGGATGGCTGAACCATCTACTCTATCAGCATAAACATGCTGATAA
Source organism: Oleispira sp. (assembly GCA_051275515.1). Taxonomy (GTDB): domain Bacteria; phylum Pseudomonadota; class Gammaproteobacteria; order Pseudomonadales; family Oceanobacteraceae; genus Oleispira. The sequence continues at coordinate 2,502 of JBNMOT010000136.1, forward strand.
ACCACACTTTAGGTCTAAAAAAGACCGAAATTTAGTATCTTGTTTTTTTTTTAGAAAGTCAATAGACTGATTTCGAATATTTTCGAGCTAAAAAAGTATTTGAAAGACAGCGGGAAAGGCATAATCGCAGTGGTGATAAATCAGGTGAGTCATAAGTACAAATCCCCCAAATTTGACCAAGGGCTCTCGATTTGGGTCGCAACTAACACTATGCATCAATCACTTTGGGCCAAATGTCGATACGAATACCTTAGTAAAATTAACGTCTGGGTAAAAAATGGTCAAACAAGAGTTTTACGCTCTCGGAATAACTCATTCTAGGAGGACGTCACGCCTAGCCAATTCAAATGCGCATCCAATAATACTCACTAGTCGAGTATAGGCGAAACAAACGACCTATTCGTAGTTACCCTACCATATCCGTTCTGAGTACGGCAATGCAGCATAGCTGCGAGGCGGCCGCCAGCTACTATAAATATGCTAATTGCTCGCACATCGATCATTAATTGCCCGTATTTATAATACTTATTGTTAGCGTGATTTTCCCTGCTCGCATGATGCCATACCAGCTCTATCCTTGAGCAGCACTATTCATCACAATCCTTGTGTTTCTTAATCGAATGAACATAGTAAGGTGTCACGCCTTGAATCTTGAATTGAAGTAAATCCAAAAAAACCAAAGGGGGGGGGGCAAGTATCATATTGACTGTTTATCGAACTAACAAACAACGCTCGCTTTATCGAGCTCAGTGTTCCTGTAGAGTTGTATTTTAATCGTGCCATCGATATTAATTCGCTTAGTATACAAGTACGAGAAACTCTGTAGGGGCAAACTTATATTAAGGAAAAGGGCTCAGATCTTGCCTTTTGCTTTTCTCCCCTGAATGTCTGCTTTGGCCGCTAACTGACAAAGAACTGAGAAGGATGTCTGTCTCTTATGGGTCATTAAGCACTAATTAACCAAGATTTGAACTAATGACTGCTCCAAATTAATAGTGACTAAAACTCAAAATCACAGCGTTAGTCACTTTGTGCTGTAGGTTCAATTGGCTATGCTCGCTTTAGTGTGTTGTTAAAATTTATGACCCTGGGTCGTCATGCTGACACTGCGATTATCGCGCACAAACAATAGTGCTCCCAATTCATCTTCGAGCTGCCTATTACTGGGCGCTGGTTTTCGGGATAGTGCTGAAATACTGATGTTACCGACACGACCAACAAGCAAGGTGTCGGTTAAGACCAAGTAATGTTTTAAGCGGCGAGTATTCATAACGGTTTATTTTTACGTTGTCTAATTAGATGTACTGTATTGCATTTATTACAATTTACGAACTCTGTTATTTTCTATATGGTAACGCCACTGATTTTTCGTCCCGATCTTTTTATCTTTAAAGCCAGTTACATTTAATTAAACGGAATCCACATCATGTCTAACAACTATTTTAATACCCTGCCGTTGCGTGAGCAGTTGGCCCAGCTCGCCAAATGTCGCTTTATGCACATCTCAGAATTTCCAGACGGTGTTGAAGCACTAAAAGGCAAAAAAATGGTTGTCATCGGTTGTGGTGCTCAAGGTTTAGCCCAAGGCATGAACCTGCGTGACAGTGGCTGTGATGTATCTTATACCTTACGTCCAGCAGCCATTGCCGAGAAACGTCAATCTTGGAAGAACGCTACCGAAAACGGTTTTACTGTGGGTACCTATGAAGAGTTGATACCAACCGCCGACGTCGTTTTGAACCTTACGCCAGACAAGCAGCATACCTCTGTTGTTAATGCCATTATGCCGCTGATGAAGCAAGATGCTTGCCTCTCTTATTCACATGGTTTTAACATTGTTGAAGAAGGCATGAAAATTCGCGACGACTTAACTGTCATCATGGTTGCGCCTAAGTGCCCAGGTTCTGAAGTTCGCAACGAGTACGTTCGTGGTTTTGGTGTTCCTACTCTTATCGCTGTGCACGAAGCTAACGATCCTAAAGGTGAAGGTTTGGCTCTGGCTAAAGCTTACGCGGTGGGTACTGGCGGCCATAAAGCTGGCGTATTGATGTCTTCTTTTATCGCTGAAGTTAAATCTGATTTAATGGGCGAGCAAACTATTTTATGCGGCATGCTGCAAACCGGTTCACTGTTGTGTTTCGACAAGATGATCGAAGAAGGTGTTGACGCAGGTTACGCGTCTAAACTGATTCAGTACGGCTGGGAAACCGTCACCGAAGCCCTAAAGTACGGCGGTGTTACCAATATGTTGGATCGTTTGTCTAACCCAGCGAAAATTAAGTGTTTTGATTTAGCCGATGAAATGAAGCAAATCTTACGTCCGCTTTACAACAAGCATCAAGATGACATCATGAACGGCAACTTCTCCAGCTTAATGATGGCAGATTGGGCTAACGACGACGTTAATCTTTTAGGCTGGCGCGCAGAAACAGCAGAAACCGCATTTGAGAAAACTCCCGCTAGCGACGTTGAAATTTCTGAGCAAGAATATTTTGATCACGGCATTTTAATGGTTGCCATGGTTAAAGCCGGCGTTGAATTGGCATTCGAAACTATGACCGCTGCGGGCATCATTGCTGATTCTGCTTACTATGAGTCGCTGCATGAAACACCGTTGATCGCCAACACTATTGCGCGCAAAAAATTATATGAGATGAATGCGACTATCTCTGATACCGCTGAGTATGGCTGCTACTTATACAACCACGCGTGCATTCCACTGTTAGCTGATTTTATGAAAGGCCTTAAGAGCGACGTTATTGGTCGCGGCTTAAACCTAGACGATCTAGGTGTTGATAACGCCCGCTTGATCGAAGTCAACACGCAATTGCGCAGCCATCCAGTTGAAGCCATTGGTGCAACGCTTCGTGGTCACATGTCAGATATGAAAAAGATCGTCTAACGATTATTTTCAATAACGACACTGAAAAGGCCGAGATTAAAACCTCGGCTTTTTTTATGCACAATATATTGAATATTTTTAATTGGATTTTTAAATCATGACTCAGCAAGATACTCCTCTCCTCAATATTTGCCTGAATAATTTATGCGTTAATTTTGAAGAGCGATTTCAATTGCATGACATCAATTGGCAGATTGAACCGCAACAGCACTGGGTTATTACTGGCACCAATGGTGCCGGAAAATCGGCCTTGGCCGCCGTACTCGCAAACTTTGGCGATATCACCGCGGGCACTATTGAAGGCTTACCCAAACAGGTTGCCATGGTCTCGTTTGAAGCACAGGCTGAATTGATAGACGCTGAATTAAAAAAAGACGACGCCGACATTATGGACGTCATCAGCGAAGGTACACCCGTTCGCGATATTTTGTTTGAAAATTGCCGCGACTTAGTATTGGCCAAACAACTGAGCGTGAAATTTGATTTGCAAAAATTAATGGACCGCGCCTTTAGAAAGCTTTCTACGGGGGAATCTCGCAAAGTCATGTTGATTCGCGCACTGGCCAGCAAGCCCGATTTACTCATTCTTGATGAACCTTTCGACGGCTTGGATGTGAATACTCTAGCCATGCTGCAAGAGCACTTACAAACATTGGTCAATACCATTCCGATGATCATGGTGCTCAACCGCTTTGATGAATTTCCAACATTTATAACCGACATCGCCTACGTCGACAACGGCAGATTACAGCATCAAATACGTCGTGACGACGCGCAAGCCTTTGGCGAGCTTTATCAATTATTGCATTTAAAAACCACTAACTTGAGTGTGCCCCAAGCCGATGTTGAAACGGCTATTCCAGCACTCGATCCAGATCAGCCTCTGGTACATTTACGCGACGTCACTATAAAATACGGTGACCAAATCATCATCGACAAACTAAACTGGATCATACAAGCCAATCAACACTGGCAACTCAGTGGCCCCAATGGCAGCGGTAAAACTGCTTTACTGTCTCTCATTACAGGCGACCACCCACAATGCTATGTTAACGATATTTTTGTGTTTGGCTTTATGCGCGGCAGTGGTGAAAGCATCTGGCAAATCAAACAATTTATTGGTTATGTTTCTACCGCACTGCAATGGGAATATCGCGTTGGTACCAGTTTGCGCAATGTTATTATTTCAGGTTTTTATGACAGCATTGGTTTGTACAGCAAATTCACCGAAAAGCAGGGTCAAATAGCCGACCAGTGGCTGGATCTACTAGGCATGTCTGACCGAGCTGATCGGCCCTTCAATAAAATGTCCTATGGTGATCAACGCCTATTATTAATTGCCAGAGCCATGGTCAAGCATCCGCCGTTGTTGATTTTAGATGAACCCTGTTTGGGGCTAGATGATATGAACCGTCAGTTGGTACTCGCCTTAATTGAAAAGATATGTGCCGACAGTGAAACCTCCGTGCTTTACGTCAATCATCATCCAGAAGATCAGATTGTGGGCATCGATAATTTCTTGGCGTTGGAGTAAATTAAACAACAGCAAAGCCTTTGTATGAATGGTTATCCAAGATGAATGACGCGGCTTAAATTTAAAATAATTCTTTTAATTAATTGCATTGCTACTAGAAACAGAAACTTCATTTTAAGGGCTTGGTTTTTCTGAGTCTTTATGTCGGAATATTATGCGCAGGGGCAATTAACCCATACTTTAAGCGCTACCCCAGCTTTGTATGGACACTATCGTTGGATAGTTGAGCTCGTTTTTCTAACCAGTTCAATAAGGGTTGCCAGGTTTCAATATCTTTATGAATTGTGCCACCGTTCAATTCAAAAATACCTAAGCCTTGTTCGCTGGCTTTAACGTAATTTTGCGTATCTCGCAAAGTGGTTATAAAGGTTATACCCAGTGACGTTAAAAACTTTTCAAGCTGTTGATAAACCAACGTATTTTTTCTCGACCGGTTAGCTAGAACCGCTATACGGCCATCGCTTTTACTTACTTTAGCAATTAATAATAAGTCAGCAATAAAATGAGATGCGGCATGTATATCAATTGCTGAGGGTAACACTGGGATAATAATCGCGTCAGATTGGGTTAAATTATTTCGAAAAATTGATACATCTAAGCCCGATGGGCTATCTACAACAACTTTTTGGGTGTTTGCCTCTGGGCGAACAAACCAGCTACGGGTCACATTATTGCTAGATTTGTAAGCTGCGATAGATTGAATTGTTGGAGCTGACTCTGGTCTGCGTTTAAGCCAAAAAGTACTAGAACCCTGACTGTCGTAATCAATTAATGCGGTTTTATAGTTCGACTTCGCGTAATAACTGGCGATGTTAGTAGACAGAGTAGTTTTACCCGCGCCACCTTTTGAATTAACCACTGTTACAGTAAACATATAATTGCCCAATCGGGCCCAGTTAAAAGTTAAAGAATCATCTGTTAGTACAAATATAAGACCGAAATCAATAAAAGCCAACTATTCAGTTAATTAATATTACGACCATCTTACTCTTATGGTGATAAATTTCGAAGTTAGCGAGTCATTTGAATCTACATAGCTGACAGTAGTTCAGGTAATCAATCGGTTAAAGCCAAGACCATTGACTTTAATCGGATCACATTCTTCAAGGTCCATGGCAACCAAGAGGATGTCTCTAACCAGTTCTTGTAGCTCTTGCCCTAATTTGGTTCCAGGTGGGCCACGTTCTAAAAACATGGGGGTTCTTATTCTGTAAGCTTTCACCAACTTCAAACATTAACGCATCCATTACCGTATACTAATGGCTACGCTTGTGTGAATCATTTAAGCTTTACAAAGACTCTTTAAAAAAAACAGAAACTACTATGATTGATCTCTATACATTTGGAACACCCAACGGACGCAAAGCGTCTATCATGCTGGAAGAGACAGGTTTGGACTATACCTCCCACACCATTGATATCACTAAAGATGATCAATTCAAAACAGACTTTTTAAAAATTAGCCCCAACAACAAAATACCCGCTATTGTCGATCACGACAACGGCATAAGCATGATGGAGTCAGGCGCTATATTATTATATTTAGCAGAAAAGACCGGTCGATTTTTATCGAGTGATTTCAACAAGCGCTGGCAGACAATCGAGTGGCTTATGTGGCAGATGGGTGGACTTGGTCCAATGGCGGGACAAGCTCATCATTTTGCAAAATTCAACCCTGAGGTTTCTGTCTATGCTAAAGAACGTTATATCGACGAAACTAAACGTTTATATGGTGTGCTCAATACACAGCTAGAAGGCAAAGACTATATTATCGACGAGTACTCAATTGCCGATATAGCAACTTGGCCATGGATATCACGCTTTGAGTGGCAGCAAATTGATTTAAATGACTTTCCAAATGTTCAGCGTTGGTATCAAAATATCGCGCGGCGCCCGGCGGTCGAAGCTGGCTATCACGTACCCAACTTTATCAGTGATATCCCGGGCGTTTGATGCACATCATCAACAGCCAACATCTTTTACATATAATATCTAATATCTAATATCTAACGTTTAATATCTAGCG
>JBNMOT010000137.1:0-8921 GCA_051275515.1 Oleispira sp.
CATAATTGATATTGTTCTATTGAAAACAACGTAAGCTGAAAAGCGAACGTTGTTTTTTTTTCTGAGCAAGTTAAAGTTATAAGACAATAGCCATTTACTAACATAGATAAACCGAGGGTGATGTGAGGGAGTGCCAACAGAACGAGGTCTGGCAAGCAATCAAGCTAGAAGCGAGAGCGCAGTCAGAACAAGAGCCCATGTTAGCCAGTTTTTATCATGCGACGATTATTAAGCATGATAACTTAGCCGCAGCGTTAAGTTATATATTGGCGAATAAATTGGCGACACCATCGATGCCTGCAATGGCTGTACGTGAAGTGGTTGAAGAAGCTTTTGCCGCAGATTGTATGATCACCGAGTCTGCTGCTTGTGATATTAAAGCGGTTGTTGAGCGCGATCCAGCGGTAGAAATGTACTCTATCCCTCTGTTATATCTAAAAGGTTATCATGCTTTACAAGGCTATCGCGTTGCGAATTGGCTGTGGAAGCAAAAACGCTTTGCATTAGCGGTATACCTGCAGAATCAAATTTCCGTGACATGCCAAGTCGATGTCCATCCTGCTGCGGTTATTGGGCAAGGTATTATGTTTGACCATGCGACAGGTATCGTTATCGGTGAAACGGCTGTGATTGAAAATGATGTTTCGATTTTACAAGATGTCACTTTAGGTGGTACCGGTAAAGTGGGCGGCGATCGTCACCCTAAAATTCGAGAGGGTGTGATGATAGGCGCGGGTGCGAAAGTACTGGGTAATATCGAAGTCGGTGTGGGAGCGAAAATTGGCTCTTGCTCGGTGGTATTAAATCACGTTCTCCCGCATACCACAGTGGCAGGGGTACCAGCGAAAGTGGTGGGTCGCCCTAGCAGTGATATGCCATCCATGGACATGGATCAGCAATTTAACGGAAGTTCACAAACCTTTATTGCGGGTGATGGCATTTAGCACGTCCAGTCATTAGTCTTACTGCATATAAAAACGAGAAGCGATTATCTGGCTTCTCGTTTTTCTATTTATTCTTCTTATTATCTTGTTGATCCAAGATGGCTAGATAGACCCTTTAAAGCCAAGCTGACGCCATGCTTCATAACCAATAATGGCTGCAGCATTGGATAGGTTCAGGCTGCGGCTATCTGGGTGCATTGGTATACGTAAGCGTTGCTCTAACGGCAAGCTTTCAATAAAGTCAGCCGGTAATCCACGGGTTTCAGGACCGAAAATGAGTACATCACCTTCTGCAAATTGTGCATTAGTATGATAGTTCGTTGTCTTAGTGGTACAGGCAAATAAGCGACGTCCGGCCATTGCCTCTTTAAAGGCGGCAAAGTCTTTATGGCGGTATACGTGAGCTAAATCGTGATAATCCAACCCTGCTCGACGCAGTTTTTTCTCTTCTAAATCAAACCCTAAAGGTTCTATGAGGTGCAAGTTAGCGCCACAGTTGGCACACAAACGGATTATATTGCCCGTGTTAGGGGCGATTTCAGGTTCGTAAAGGGCAATATCAAACATAAGTTTAGAAAACACATAGCAGAAAAGTAGCGGTTATTGTGACAAGCACACCTTCAACAAGCAAATATTAACTTGTGAAGGCGTAAGTAAAATAACCATTCCTTTGCTTAATAAGACTGACTTAACGGTATTTGAATCGTAATCCTAAGACCGCCAATGGGGCTCTTGCTCGCATGAATTTTCCCGCTATGTTGGCGAATCGCGCTTTCTGTAATTGCGAGCCCTAAACCTGTACCGCCACTGCTGCGATCCCTTGCGGTTGATACTCGATAAAATGGACGAAAGATATCCTTGAGTTCATCATCAGGCACACCTTCACCGTTATCATCAATCATAATGGTGAGTTGTTTTTCTTTAACTGAAAAATGCACCGTGATTGTATCGTTGCCATATTTGATGGCATTGCGGATCACGTTCTCTAATGCGCTGATGAGTAAGTTAGGGTTACCGTTAATGGACCATTCTTTAAGCTCATTATAGGTTAATGACTTACGACTTTGCTCTGCTTCAAAACGGGCATCTTCGAGCATTTCATACCAAAGGCTATGTGCATCAGAGTTTTCAAGTTGCTCGTGACTATTGACTTGCATGCGGGATAATTCCAACAGCTCACTGATCATTTTTTCTAATCGCTCAGCTTCGGTATCAATTCGTGTTAGTTCTTTACTCTCACCTTGCTTTCGTTTTGCCAGTGCATTTGCCATGCGTAAACGAGTGAGAGGGGAGCGTAACTCATGTGAAATGTCTGATAATAAGCGTTGCTGGCCACTAATCATTTGATTGATTGCTAACACCATTTGGTTGAAGCTCGCACCGGCTTGTTTAAATTCACGAGGGCCGGTTTCAAGTTTTGGATCGGCTTCAAAATGCCCTGTCGCGACCCGCTCTGCTGCGCGTTGTAGTCGACGAGCCGGTAAGCTAACGACCCAAGCTAACCATAAAAGAAAAGGGGTACTGACTAACATAGTAACAAGTAATAGTTGGAAGGGCTTATCGAGTATTTTAATGAAAAAAGGAGGCGTTTCACGCCACATTCGCCCGATATACATTAACGTAGTTTGCTGTTGATCGGTGACTGTTAATGGCCCTGCCATCATCCAGCGACCATAAAGTTTCTGTCTTGGATTCTCTGGATCATCGGCAACCGTGATGAAATTGCGTAACGCCTTATTTCGTCCATGAGGGGAAATGATTTCACCGTCTTCAGTGGTAAAGTACAGCTGGATACCTTTATGATTATCCCGATCGGTATAGCGTTTAAGTTTTTGTTTTAATGTTCCGCGTTCGTTGCTGATACGTTCTGAAATATCTTGAGCAGAATCTTGCAGGCGTTTTAAATTTTGTGCTGGAATCGTATGCTGCGCCCGCGGATCAAGGTTAGGAAGCAGTACGAGAGTGACGACCACTACGAGCAGCGTTAGCCAAAAAATCGCAAAAATTCTGCCAGATAAACTAGAAAACCGTGGGAATCGCATTATAGTTCCTCAACCAATAAGTAGCCTTTGCCGCGTAGGGTTTTGATGCGTGGCTTACCGTCTACGCGTTCTGGTAGTTTCTTTCGTAAATTAGATACGTGCATATCAATAGCGCGATCAAATTGAGCCAGGCGTTTACCTAACACTTCCATACTGAGTTCATTTTTCGCAATGATTTTACCCGGATGTTGAATCAGGTAACTTAATAATGCGAGCTCAGTGCCTGTCATCTCGATAGACTCACCAAGGCAAAATACTTCTTGGCGGCCCGGGTAAATATCGATGTCTTGATAAGACAGGCATTCTGGCTCGTTACTGCGCAGGTTATTTTCTGTGAGTTGAGTTCGGCGTAAAATAGCCCGTATGCGAGCGAGTAGTTCTCGATCACTAAAGGGTTTGGGTAAGTAATCATCGGCACCCAGCTCTAAACCGAGTACTCGGTCAATTTCCTCACCTTTTGCCGTTAGCATTAATACTGGCGTGGCAAAGCTCTCTCTTAGTTTTCGTAACATTTGAGTGCCGTTCATTTTTGGCATCATGACATCAAGTAAAACCAAGTCGATACTGGTATCTATTTTTGCTAAGCCTTCAATGCCATTGTTTGCCTCGACAATATCAAAGCCTTCCATCTCTAAGATATCGGTTAATAAAGAAGTCAGTTCGATGTCGTCATCAACTAAAAGAATCTTTGCCATAATTAAAGCCTTAAATAGATGCCGTTATAATGACGGCGATAAGCGCATCATAGCTGCATAAGGTGAGTTTGATATAGATAAGTATCTCTAATCTATCTCATAGAGCCAAGTTTATATGTGTATGCTTTACGCAGCTTTACGTTTAATCGACAGCGCTTTACCTTGTGCAGGGTAAGATTACTCCATACACCAACAACGGATACTTGGAGAAACAACATGGCCTTATTTAAGAAAGCATTAGTAATCGCAATTGCACTTCCTATGGCTCTTGGCTCGGCGTCTGCACTTGCATTCGGCGGCGGCAATCATCACGGTGGCAATCATTACGGTGGAAAGGGTGGTTGTGGTATGCAAGATGGTCGTAAAGTGTTTAGTCAATTAGATCTGACTGATGCGCAAAAAGAACAAATGCAATCAATGCGTGAAGCGAATCGTGATGAAATGAAAAGTAAGCGCCTTGAAAAGCGCACAGCGATGAAAGCGAATCACGATAAGATACAAGAGTTAGTGCTTGCTAGCGACTTTGATGAAAATGCGGCGCGTGACTTAGCCCTGCAGATGTCAGAGGCTCAAATCGAAGGACGTGTGGCAAGGCTTGAAAAGCGCCATGAAATGCTGAACATTTTAACGCCAGAGCAAAAGGCGACATACCAAACCCTTCAGGCTGAACGTGTTGAACAATGCCAAGCACGCATGGCAGAACGCCAAAAATAAAGGGTCACATTGTTATTCATGGAAGCCGCAACCTAGTTTGCGGCTTTTTGTTACCTGAAATTTGGGATTTATTCTGGCTAATTATGCAGTTTTGTTAGAGTAAATTGTCACGACCTGTCTTTTTTGTTATTAATTTGCGTCACAAAACAGCTATACTGCGGGGTATTAGATGTTGAATTAACGATACCTGAGCAGATGAGTCAGAAGTGATCGTGATATGAATCAACAAAAAAATTTATCAAAATTGTAATACTCCTACATAAGTAGGAAAGTTACAGTTTATACGAGCATAAGTCGGACAGTTCCGCTTATGGTGCCGAGAGGGGGAACCTCGGTAACTCGTTCCGGATTTGAATTTTCAATTCCCAAAGTCAGAGGGTAACCATGATTAAGAAGATTGGTGTTTTGACCAGTGGTGGTGACGCACCTGGTATGAATGCAGCGGTTCGCGGTGTTGTACGTGCTGCGTTATCAGACGGTCTAGAAGTGTACGGTATATATGACGGCTACCAAGGTCTGCATCAGAACCGTATCGAAAAGCTAAGTCGCACAAGTGTATCAGACGTGATTAACAGGGGCGGTACGTTCCTTGGTTCTGCACGTTTCCCTGAGTTCAAAGACGAAAAAGTTCGTGCTCAGGCGATTCAGAACTTGAAGATGCACGGCATCGATGCACTTGTTGTTATCGGTGGTGATGGTTCATACATGGGTGCTAAGAAGCTAACTGAGATGGGCTACCCATGTATCGGTATTCCAGGCACGATTGATAACGATGTAGCAGGTACTGATTACACGATTGGTTACCTTACTGCTTTAAATACGGTTATTGATGCGATTGACCGTCTTCGTGATACGTCTTCTTCTCACCAGCGTATTTCTATCGTTGAAGTGATGGGCCGCCATTGTGGTGATCTTACTTTAATGTCAGCAATTGCAGGTGGCTGTGAATACATCATTACGCCTGAAACAGGTCTTCACAAAGAAGAGCTTATCGCTAAAATTAAAGAAGGTATCTACAAAGGCAAAAAGCACGCGATTGTGGCGCTTACAGAGCTGATGACAGATGCTAATGAATTAGCCAAATACATCGAAGATGAAACAGGTCGTGAAACACGCGCGACTGTGTTGGGTCATATTCAGCGTGGCGGTCAGCCTACGGCATTTGACCGTATTCTTGCATCACGTATGGGTGCTTACGCGGTTGAGCTGCTTATACAGGGTGAAGGCGGTCGTTGTGTTGGTGTTCAGAATGAAAAGATGGTTCACCACGATATTATCGATGCCATTGAGAACATGAAGCGTCCTGTTCGTAAAGATCTTTACGATCTAGCAGACAAATTGTTCTAAACAGGCATGTACTGTTTTAAACAGTCATTATGTTGTTGTAATAAAAGCCGACCATCGTGTCGGTTTTTTTATATCTGTTATTTGAGGGTAGAGTGAAAGTACTGAGTGGCATGGCTGGAAAGTTGGGCGTTAATGTCGATGTAGAAATAAAAAAGGCCAACCGAAGTTGACCTTTTCTCACGTTATTCTAAAAATAGAAATTACGCTTTTGCTTCAGCTGCTGCTTTAGCGATAGCTGCAAAGCTTTTCGCGTCAAGTGCTGCACCGCCAACTAGAGCACCATCGATGTCTGGTTGTGCGAAGTATGCTGCTGCGTTTTCTGGCTTAACAGAACCGCCGTATTGAATAACAACGTTCTTAGCAACTTCTTCAGATTTCTCTGCAATGTGAGCACGGATTTGAGCGTGGATGCGTTGTGCATCTTCAGCTGTAGCTGCTTTACCAGTACCGATAGCCCAGATTGGTTCGTAAGCGATGATAGCGCCTTCAAGAGCTTCAACACCTTGAGTGTTGATAACTGCGTCAAGTTGACGAGCACAAACTGTCATTGTTTCGCCAGCTTCGTTTTGAGCGTCAGATTCACCGATACAAAGAACAGGTGTTAGGCCGTTCTCTTTTAGGAATGCGAATTTCTTAGCAACAAATTCGTCTGATTCGTTGTGGTATTCACGACGCTCAGAGTGACCGATGATGATGTGAGATGCACCGAACTCTTTAAGCATTGCAGGAGACATGTCGCCAGTGAATGCACCGCTGTTGTTTAGGTCAGAGTTTTGAGCACCTAGGATGATCGCGCTGCCCGCTTCAGTAAGCGTATGCTCAGCAAGATCGATGAAAAGTGCTGGTGGAGCAACTGCTACGTCAACGCCTGTTACGCCTTCAAGTTCAGCGTTAAGACCGTTTAGTAGATTAACAACCATTTCTTTGCTGCCGTTTAGTTTCCAGTTACCCATAACTACAGGATGACGCATAGTTTTTCTCCAAATCATTGATGTAAATTAACTAAAGTAATTGAGTAAAAATATAACAGTGTAAGGTGATATTTTTACTGTCTAAAATCATTAATGAGCTCGTTGTACCTTTTTCAGGGGGAAAAGTGAACTCTAAAACGGAATTATTTTCGAATAAATCCAAATCGATTTGTGATCGGTTCGTAATTGTTAATGAATGGATGAAATGAGCATTCGTGTGTTTTGGAGTGATAGCTACTTAAAAAGAGAGTGATCTTTGGTTGAATTTTCAGCCAATAGTTTAGCCTCTTGCTATGAGATCGGGTAAATTATGAGCTGAAAATTAAAGGTCATATCATGGAGGAGTCGTTATGCCTAATTTGGTCATGGAGTATTCAGACCCAGTAGCAGAGCGTGTGAATATTAGAGACTTACTGGAAGATCTACATCAAGCCTTATTAGATAGTGGTTTGTTTGAGTCCGAATCGGTTAAATCCCGTTCTTACCCTTGCCATAATTGGTTCGTTGGCGAAGACGGTGATCGTAAAACGTTTATTCATCTCAATCTGAGTTTACTGTCAGGGCGAACCCCTGAGAAAAAACGCGAATTATCGCGAAGCCTATTAAGTGTATTAGAGTCACATGCCAATGCCATTAATAGCTTAACCGTTGATGTGCGTGATATGGATGTCGATAGTTTTCTAAAGGTTAGTTTTTAACTATCGGGTTGATGGGCTGGACGTGTAAAGGCTTTCACTTCTGCAGTATGTTCAGTTAAAGCTTGTGGATCATTTAACGCGAGGGCAAAGCGCTTCAGTTGTTGTTGTAACTCGGCCATTAAAAGAATATTGATGTGGTTAGGGTTTTTACCACGTGCGATAACCTGATTAATGTGGCTCATTTGCGCGCGTAAGCGAGGCTGCATTGTTTGGCTAGATTGCTCGATAATCTCTTCACTCATGCTTTGTCGCAAGGCTTCAAGTTCATGCGGTGCGTTCTCTGCCATGGATTTTAACTCGTCAAAAGATGGTAATGTTTGCATTGCAATGCCCTCTATCCGTGTCATCAGATAAGCATAGCCAGCCTAGCAAATTATAGGCTGACTTTTTTTGAGATAATCGCGAGATAAAATGATTTATCATCCAGTAGCGATGACTGGCAATATTACCAATAATGCTCCGTGGTGATTTGTCCTGGTTTACGACGTAGGTTTTTCTCAAATCCTTTTGCTTCAAGGGCTGCTTTCGTCTCTTTGACCATTTCAGGATTGCCACACAACATGATTTGGCTGGTGGTCGGGTTAAGAGGTAGGCCGACATGCCGCTCTAACATCCCATCTGCAATGGCTTGAGGTATGCGCCCCGGCAAACTGAGCATTGCGGGTTCTCGACTGACAAAAGGTTGGACGATGAACTGATCGGGGTGCCTTTCTTTTAGTGTGTTGATTTCAGCTTGATAGCTAAGATCAGACGCAAAGCGCACAGCATGGATGAGCACGACTTTACGGTAGCGTTTCCAAACGCTGTTCGCGCTGGTATCTGAATTTAATAAGATAGAAAGATAAGGACCAATTGCCGTCCCTGTGGCAAGCATCCACAAATGCTCACTCTCGGGCACTTCATTTAGTGTGAAATAGCCATTTGCGCGAGCAGATACAAATACCGTATCGCCTGCTTGTAGGGCGTGAAGGCGAGGCGAAAGCAAGCCATCAGCCACACGTGTGGCATATATTTCAACAAGGCTTTCACTGGGAGGATTAACGAAGGAGTAGGCGCGCTGGATCATTTTCCCGTCAATTTCTAAACCGAGTTTGGTAAATTGCCCAGCTTTAAATGGTTCAATATTAGCGCGTAAAGTTAAACTAAAAAGGTCATTGTTCCAGTGACGATTAGTAACAACTTCCGCAGGAATCCAGTCAGCCATAATTTTCTCCCAATTCTTTATTCAAAATTATGTATTCGATAAGCGCAACGTCTCTTTCCGGCAATAATGTGTTCGTGTCTTTCGATGGAGTAGTTATCCCCTAATAGACGCTTGAACACCGAAAGTTCAGACTTACATAAGGAAGGGCAGCGTTTTGCAGCGTGACAAATTGGACAGTGATTTTCTAATAATATGAATGTATCACCATCTTGCTGCAACTCAGCCATGTAGCCTTCTTGTTCCCTCAGTGTAGTCAGCATTTCCAACTTTTCTTTTAAAGTTGAGCTATTTGCCACCGCATATTGG
>JBNMOT010000138.1:0-8886 GCA_051275515.1 Oleispira sp.
AAGCGTTGGAGCATTTAGAAGCGTGGTGTGAAAGACGGGGCTTTCAACTTGAAGGCGCCAACCGCAAACAAATTTTATTACCGCAAGGGATCAGCCTTGTTGCTAACCGAGTCGGCAGTGCGGTGGGATTTTCAACCATCCATAATAATTGTCTTATTATCTGCACACCCGGAGTACCGAGTGAATTAAAAGTGATGTGGGCGGAAGAAATATTACCTCTGATAAAACCTAAGTTGCCGAATATCAATAAAGTAAAAACACATAAACTTCATATTTTTGGTATGGGCGAATCGGCTATTCAAAATTTATTTGATCGTCAGCTCACTGACTGGCCAGCAGAAATTGAAGTGGGTTACCGTGCGGCCTCTCCCTTGGTTGAGTTAAAATTAACGACTCGCAGTGAACAAGCAGAGGCATTATTGCCGCAGTGGCAGGCAAACGTTGAGACGCTATTGGGCGCCCATGTTTTAAGGTTTTTGGATACTGGATCTGAGCAACCTGCTTCCGTGGCAAAGTGCTTAGTGGGCTTGTTGGCTCTTAATAAGCAGACCATGACGACGGCTGAATCTTGCACCGGTGGGTTAATGGCGTCTAACATTACCCGTATTCCAGGCTCATCTCAGGTGTTTGAAGCGGGTTATGTCACCTATTCCAATAGAATAAAATCTGAGTTGTTAAACGTAAAAGAACAAACCCTAGAAGATCATGGCGCCGTGAGCGAGGCCGTCGTGATAGAAATGGCTGAAGGAGCACTCGCGGCTTCGTCTGCTGATTGGGTCGTATCAGTCTCCGGTATTGCAGGACCAGGGGGAGGCAGTGAAGAGAAACCATTAGGGACCGTTTGGCTTTGTTGGGGAAAGGCCGCCCATTTAAAAACAAAGTGTTTAGTTTACCCAACGACTAGAATTAACTTTCAGCGCTTTATTGCTAATGTGGGCCTTGATCTTATTCGCCGTGAAATACTCGCAGTAATAGACGAGCCGTCTTATTTTTCTGGTAAGGGTAAATGATGGTTAAATATTCGGAGAAATTCTATATTAAAAGCTAACCTTTATTAATAGAGGCGCTAGTTCTAGGGGCTAGAATAAGCGGCTCGTCTCTTATAAAATTCATTTCTATATAGAATGATTTTATACATATAATAATCTTATAAGAGGTGAGTCGCTTTAAAGCGGCTAGCAAATATTAGTTATTGGCGTGCAGCTCTGCGTTCAACTGAATAGCCGTCTTATTTGTGACACACTCAACCGCGCCAGAGATAGAGTTACGACGGAAAAGAAGATCCGCTTTACCCGCTAAATCACGGCCTTTCACTGTCTCTACAACATTCTTAGCATCATCAAGAACCTGAATCTTAGTACCTGACGTGATGTACAAGCCTGATTCGATGGTACAACGATCACCCAGTGGAATACCTGTGCCAGCGTTCGCGCCTAATAGGCAGTTTTCGCCAACAGAAATAATGATGTTACCCCCCCCTGAAAGCGTACCCATAGTAGAGCAACCGCCCCCTAGGTCAGAACCGTTGCCAACAACAACGCCAGCAGAAATACGGCCTTCAACCATAGACACACCCAAAGTACCGGCGTTAAAGTTAACGAAGCCTTCGTGCATGATAGTCGTGCCTTCACCCACATGGGCGCCTAAACGAACACGAGCGGTATGGGCGATACGAACACCACTGGGTACAACGTAATCCGTCATACGAGGAAACTTGTCCACACAGTTAACGCTTAATAATTCACCGTTTAAACGGGCCTGTAATTGCGCTTCTGGTAAATCAGCTAGATCAATTGCGCCTAGGTTAGTCCAAGCCACGTTCGGCAATAGACCAAACATACCGGCTAGGTTGATGCCGTGTGGCTTAACTAAGCGATGCGATAAAAGATGCAGTTTCAAATACACTTCGGGAGTCGTTTCAGATTGCACATCAGATTCTAAAATAGTAATCACTACAGGTTTCTTACTTTCAGTACAGGCTCTGGCTAATTTAGCTTGTGCGGGAGCAATCGATTCAAGTGCTGCCGCTAACGCTTCAAGTTCACCACCGTCAACTTCGATGGCTTGGTTTCCAGCTTTATAGTCCAACGCGTCTTTAGCGGCGGCAATAATGTCAGCGCTTGGCTGAAAAAGAGGGGCCTGGTAATAAACTTCTAACCATTCGCCTTTTGTATTTTTTGTGCCTAAGCCAATCGCAAATGCTGTGCTCATAATGAAATCCTTACGTTAAATAGTAATAAGTGAATAATGGGTTAATTAGGAATTGATAAAGTTATGGTAATCGTCGGCTTTAAAGCCTAATAATTTGTTATCAGCCCCATCAATTAATAATGGGCGCTTGATGATAGAAGTATTCTCTAGCATGATCTGGATGGCTGAGGCTTGATCAAGCGACTCTTTGACCTCTTCTGGCAGCTTACGCCAGGTTGTACCGCGTTTGTTTATTAACGCTTCCCAACCTAAATCTTTGACCCAAGTATCGAGCATTTCAGCGTTTAAACCGTCTTTTTTATAATCATGAAACTGATATTCAATATTTTCTGTTTCCAGCCATTTACGGGCTTTCTTGATAGTATCGCAGTTTTTTATTCCAAACATGGTGATCATAAGGGAGGCCCTGCTAAAAGGAGCGCTATGGTAGCAAAAATGAATGCATTAGGGGAGTAGGCATAAAATCGTTATACAATGACATCATTATCCCAGTATCACGCTATTGCCCATCACGGGATTAACACCGTAACATTAAAAAAGAGGCTCAGCTTGAATAGCCATTTAAAAATAAGTCACCCCATTAAGGCGTGCCCCCCTTTATTACGACTGAGCATTATATTATTGTGCAGCTTAACACCCGCGATGAGTTATTCAGCGGATGTGATGTCGCCAGAACGTGCTAACAAACCAGCCCAGCAATTAGAAAACTCGCAAAAAGACGCGTTAAAAGCGGATGAGAAACCCGATAATATTGATGAATTCGGTGTTGTTGCAATGTTTAGTTATTTTGTTGATTGGGTCACGAAAGCGATAAAGCGTAACGAGAATGAGTATTTCGCTGATGCATTCAGTGACACACCTAAGAAGGCGGAGCTTGCCCCAGACCCCAGACCTGACGTGGTAATTGAAGAACCTAACGTTGTTCTTGATTTATCCATGCCTGACATTAAACACGAAGGCACGATGGCGATAGATAAAGGCCAGAATATTAATTTTCCTGACTTGTTTTCTGTACCCGCTAAAAAGCCCTATAGCAAAGAAGCCCCCAGTAGTTCTTTTGGTGGCCGTATATTAATGGACGATGCAGAGCTCGGAAGTATGGAACATTACCGCCTCAACGATCTACGCCAAGCCGTTCGCGGTGCAGAAGTATCATTGGAGGTTAAGACACATTAACTCTGATCAGACGCAAGGCACAGAGCCATCCATTGTTCTATGCCGGCACTGCGAAACTTTTGACGATGCAAAATAAAATAGAATTGTCTTTGAAAATCTCTGTGTGGCACCGGTATGCGTATTAAACTGCCTCGTTTAAAAGCATCTTCTAAAGTAATTTGTGATAAGCAGCCTATCCCTAAATTCGCTTCAACGGCGCGCTTAATGGCTTCAGTATGTTGCAGTTCGTGGGCAACCATCAGATTCGGTAATATGCCATGCATTGCTCTTTCGAACGCCTGGCGCGTTCCGGAGCCCGCTTCACGTAAAATCCATTGTGCTTGAATAAGATCCTCATCCGTTATAACTTTTTTCTTGGCAATAGCATGATTTGGGCTGCAAAAAACCGCTAATTCGTCATCTCGCCAAGGAATGACCTCTAGGTCAGTATTGTGAAGTTCCCCTTCGATAAGCCCAATATCCAAGTCAAAATTAAGGACCTTTTGGCTAATACTTGCGGTATTTTCGACTTCAAGGCTGATATGCGCATTGGGTTGTTGCTTCATCATATCTGCCATGATGTTTACGGCTAAATAATTGCCGATCGACAGTGTTGCTCCGACCTTTAAATGGCCAGCATCGGCATGCTTGAGCAGTGTTTGCTCTAGATCAGACGCTTGCGCTAATAAACTTTCTGCTTTAGGCCTGATCATTCGGCCCTGTTCATTTAACTGTAAGCGTTTACCAATACGATCAAATAACTGGGCATCAAACTGTTGCTCTAATTCTTTTAATGCCGAACTGGCAGCGCTTTGCGAGAGGTTCAGTGCCTGAGCCGCTTTACTTACATTTTGCTGGTGGGCTATGGCAATAAAGACTTCGAGTTGACGTAGGGTATAGCGCATAGTGGTGGTTAACTTTTATATATTGATAAAATCGATAAGCGTAATAGATATAATCTGTTTTTCTGATCAATAAGTCTAGGTTATTATGTGCACAGATAATCAAATTAGACCATTAAACTAGATTTAATAAAGGTGAGGTACGTCGTGAGTAAAATGATTCGTGAGACTGTAACTAAGGTTCATCATTGGAACGATACGCTTTTTAGCTTTAATACCACCCGTAATCAGGGTCTTCGCTTCAAAAATGGTCATTTCACCATGATTGGCCTAGAAATTGATAACAAGCCTCTATTACGTGCTTATAGTATTGCCAGTGCAAACTATGAAGATGAAATGGAGTTCTTTAGCATTAAGGTGCAAGACGGCCCATTAACCAAGCATCTGCAAAATTTAAAAGTTGGTGATGAGATTTTGGTAGGCACTAAGCCGGTAGGCACTTTGATTGCCGATCACTTAATACCGGGCAAAAATCTGTATCTATTAAGCACCGGAACTGGCTTAGCACCTTTTATGAGTATTATAAAAGACCCTGAGATATACGAGCAGTTTGATAACGTGATTTTAACCCACGGCGTTCGCGAAACTACGGAACTCGCGTATAAGGACTTTATTGAAAAAGAATTACCAAATAATGAATACTTTGGTGATATCGTGCGTGAAAAATTGAAATATTATCCAACGGTGACTCGTGAAGAATTCCGCAATCAAGGTCGCTTAACCGATTTAGTAGAAAGCGGGAAGTTGTTTTCTGACTTAGGCTTGCCGGACATTAATTTAGAACATGACCGCTTTATGTTGTGTGGTAGCCCGAGTATGTTGAAGGATTTTTGTAAAATTCTGGATGATCGTGGGTTTGAAGAAGCACGACAGGGTGAGCAAGGGCATTACGTGATTGAGCGAGCCTTTGTAGAAAAATAAAGTTAGCAAAAGAAACGCTCTAGAAAGATCAATCACTTCATAGAAGTGATTGATATGAGCGAGACACTGGATAGAGTGGATTAGACGTTCGGTGAGGCTGTAAAATAATGAGCAAAATTATGGATAAGCGTAAATTCCAGGTTATGGCCAATGAGCTAGCATAGATAAACAAGCCAATATTCAAGGATTATGAGTGCGCGTGATATCATCGAGGCTTTTTCAATAAATGTACGGAGCCAATATTTCGGCTGAACTAATTCCTCAAGTCACCAACGGCGACATGGAAACAGTAACTGTATGGCAAAATTATCCTTTGTTAAGGCGCCCCCCCAAAAAAAATACTATTACTTAATTTAGCGATAACTTTTCTAGTATATACTTCACCACTAAGTTATCGTTAGCCAACTTTATTTTTCCTATGATAACAAAATATCCCGTATTACGGTTTTTTATAAATATAAGTTTATCAAAAAGTTCTAGCTGAATGTTTGGGCTTGATAAATGTTATCCCATACATTGAATATCTAATGTGTCCTCAAATTCGTCCTCAATAAACTATTTTGATGTTCGGCCAATTGCCCATGGGGCATTATCACAAACCCATTGCCATTAGGCATTGAAAACTTGATATCAAAGGATAGATTATTTTGTATGTCATTTATTGATTCAGCAAATGAAAAAAACTTGCTTGATAATTTTAGTTTTTCAATGTCGGTATAAATCATTGATATTATTACGATCACTATTAATACGCGCTAGGATTATTCATCTAAGGTAATAGGTTTCAGCTGCAACTTTGCAGCAAATAACGTATGCATCATTTCTCTTTCTCTAATAATAAACGGGTCAATATAATCGTGTACATTAGCGATTTTTTAAGTTTTTTCTAAAAATGCAAGCAAAATCTCTACCCACGCAACTTTAGTTGGTTTTCTAGAGAGTATTAAAATAACTGAAATACTTAGAATCTTAACCATTTTAGGCAGATCTAAACTGAGATTTTTAACTAACGCAATATCAACTTCAAGAGAAAGACAATCAAGCTGGTGGTTATTTTTGTCATCTTTTTATGGTCGTACTACTTCGACATTCTGGACCCTATAGTTAATCAACAAAAAACTGCATAACAGACTTAAATTGTTTGGAATACTCTAAGTTGTAATGGGTAGTCAGCAATCGTTTGGTTTGCCCAGTCTGCAATTATACCTTTTAGGTTACGCAAATAAGTGGCGACCATCCCTTTAAACTAATGGGATGGTCGACTAACTTGAACAATCGAGGAAAAGGGCGTGTGAACTATGCTTTTGTTGTAAACAATATATGGTTACCGATAGCCAATATTGTTAATTCATATTTACCTGACACTATGACGTTGCCTTCTCTTTAATAGATGTTTTTACTATTATTTTTGCCTCACGATCAGAAAAATACTGGCAGGTATAAATGGTTTAAATAGAATAGTTGCTGGACTAACGCTTCCCATTTTCCGCGAAACGTATTGTCTGCAAAAACTGTTAACGCTGCACGTTAGGAAAATGTTCAACTGAAGCTGGTATGTCAGATAAAAAGGAAAATGGTATTGATATCTGCGTTAACGATAAATTTACGATTTAAGTCAACGGTAATTGTCGTTCCTTAATGAAGTGCCCAATAGATAGTATGCATTGGAGTGTTATTTATAAATACACATTAATTAGTGCAATCATAAAGCATTCACAGTGATACTGAATTCGTGACAGGTAGTTGTCTTTTTGTAGTCACGACCACTGGGTACTAATTAACAGCTCAATCTTCGGCGGAAAACGGCACAACCTAATATGCATATCGCTCGAGTGACAAACGTATTTCTTAATGTGAACTTACTTAATAATGATATTTTCTAAATCTGGCTGTTATTTTAGGCATAAAAAAAGAGAGCTTTAAGCTCTCTTTTTTTAAAATCAGACTAGACCTAAGCTTTTTTAGCGGTAGGAGTCGCTAATTTAGCAACAGCGGCTGTTAATCCATCAATCTTAGAGCTTAAATCTTCGATTTTAGTGTTATCGTCAGCTTTAGTAAAACCAAGCTTAGAGCGAACAGTTTCGATGCGAGATTCAAGTGCAGTTTTAGCCAAAACGTCATCTTTAACTTGCTTAACTTTACCTTTACCTTCAACTTCAAGCTTTTCGCCTTTAACGACCAGATCATCAAACAATTTGTTTGAATCAGTTGAAAGTGATTCGAAACGGCCTTTTACTTCTTCATAGCCTTTTCCGTAAGCGCCTAAGCCAGCTAACCAAATTTTACGAGCCATTGCTTCTGCAGAAGTGGTGGTTTCTTTGATCTTGTCTATATTGCTCATAATGTTTACTCCGTAGATGATTAAATTTCATTGCGCTGCTTCAATAAGATGTATCTTACGGATATAAATTAGAAACCGCATACTAATTACAAAATTTATAAAATATTTTTTTATTCATCAAGGGGCTCAGATACTTAGGGGGTAATGATCACGAGGCATTTGCGTTGTCAGGTATGATTTGATCGTATCGTATCTGCCAAAGCAAGCGATTAGTCTCTAGGTAATTAATCGCCTGTTATCCATCTTGCTATGTACCTCGATAAAAATTCAATTGATTAACCTCATCATCTTCAACAGCCATATCGTGGTCTAATTCTTTTTCCCCAATATCCTCAACATTAAGTGATGGGTCGTCCACACAGGCTTCTAACATATCGAATGACTCCTGGAAGTACTGTGCCAGAGGTTCAAGGCTGTCAATTTTACGATCACAACAGACGAGGCCAATTTGAGCGACATTATTGTAGGTGACCATCGTAATATTAACGCCTCCACCTGGCGTCATTGCCGACACGGGATAGTTGGAGAGTAATTTAGCATCTTTAAAATACAAGGTTGTTTTCGGTCCTGGCATATTAGAAATCAAAATATTACCGATGGGTCTCATCCAGTCTGAAATACGTAAGACTTCAAATAGCATCGAAAATGATTGTATTACAAGGGTGTAATAACTAAACGCGGAAGGTTGCGAAAGCCTTGTCGTGCGTTTAATAATACGATGGTTTTCGATAATCTGGCGCAACCGCAAGTAAGGGTCTTTTTTACCGTGGGCTAGCTCGACAGGCACAATGGCAATCTTGTTACCCGAAGAAACCTCTCCTGGCTTACGTAAATTGATGGGCATGTTGGTATAAAGCGCTTTTTCAAAGGTATGGCCGTGATCTTTTAAGAAACGATGTACACCCATATCAAACGCACACAGCATAATCTCATTAGCCGAGGCTCTTAAGCGTTTACTGAGCGCGGTCACTCTGCCAAAGTCGATATCTAAAGTAGACACTACCCGACCTTTAGTCACCTGGCCCGTCAGCATTGTTTTTGTGCCCGTAAAGGGAATTGGCATATAAGTCTGATTGATTCTGAGGATTTTCAGTAACAAACGGAACATGATCCAAACAAGGTCTTTTATACTAAGAATTTGTTCCCATAACCCCATTATCCGTCTCTTAAAAAAACTGACCTTTTTACGCGGGCTATGCTTCATCTCTGTCGCCCAGAGAGGGGTGAAATTTTTAGTGTCTTTCTGCTCTGAATAACAATTTTGAAACCAGCGCATCAGGGTCGCGCCATCGCCGTACATGTGGTGTACCTTGATATAAATCGCAAAACCTTTATTTTCTTTATCTTTAATTAAAT
>JBNMOT010000139.1:0-8686 GCA_051275515.1 Oleispira sp.
CGTTCTTCTGATACGGCACAAATATTTTTCGACAATGTTCGTGTGCCACAGAAAAACTTAATCGGTACTGAAGGTGCTGGTTTCATGATGCAAATGATGCAGTTCCAAAAAGAACGCATGTACGTTGCCGCAATATCATTAAAGGGCATGGAAACTTGTATTAATTCAACGATTGAATATACCCGAGAGCGTAAAACTTTTGGTCAGCCCATTATTGATAACCAAGTGGTTCATTTCCGTTTAGCAGAATTGCAAACTGAAGTTGAAGCATTGCGCTGCATGACATACCAAGCGTGTGAAGGTTTCTTACAGGGCGAAGACATGACTCGTTTAGCGTCTATGGCTAAATTGAAATCAGGTCGTCTATCTCGTGAAGTAACGGATGCCTGCCTACAATATTGGGGCGGTATGGGCTTCATGTGGGATAACGTTGTGTCGCGTTTATATCGTGATAATCGTTTGGGTTCTATTGGTGGTGGCGCGGATGAAATTATGATCGGCATTATTTGTAAATACATGGATATCTTGCCTAAAAAGCGTAAATAGCTTTAGGAAAAAAAGATAGCTTGTCGACAGTATGTAAGCCGACAGTATGTAAGCGGACAGTATTTAAGTCGCCAGTATGTAAGCGGATAGAAGTTGAGAGTTAAAATGAGCCAACAAGAATTTGAAACACTGGTAATACAAGACCAAAAACCTGTATTACGCGTCATGCTAAACCGCCCTAAACTGGCCAATGCTATGAACCTGAAAATGGTGAATGAGCTGATGGCGGTGATGGAAAAAGTTGAAGAAGAACATTACCGCGTATTAATTATTAGTGGTGGTAATGGCAACTTTTGTGCCGGTGGTGACATTAAAGATATGCAAGCGGCCGGTGCCGATAAGCAAGTCTTAGTGGAACTTAACCGTGCGTTTGGTCACATGATTACCAAAGCCGACCATCTACCGGCTGCGGTTATTTGTGCTTTAGAAGGCGCGGTATTAGGCGGTGGCTTTGGTTTAGCGTGTGTTTCTGATTTAGCAATCGCGGTTGAAAAAACTCAGTTTGGTTTGCCGGAAACTTCGCTAGGTATTATCCCAGCGCAAATTGCGCCATTTGTCGTGCAGCGTATTGGTTTGACTCAAACCCGTCGCTTAGCATTATTTGGCAATCGTATTAAAGCTCAAGAAGCCATGAATCTGGGTTTGATACATCAGGTTGTGGAAAATAACGAGCAGCTGGAAGAGGCCGTTACCAAAGCCGTGAAGCTGGCACTAAAATGTGCACCACAAGCCTCTCAGGTTACCAAAGCCTTGATCCATAGTGTTGATAAGCAAGATCTAGAATCGTTATTGGATCAAGCCGCTACAGACTTTGCGGATGCTGTGATGGGTGAAGGCCGTGAAGGGGGTGCAGCGTTTATGCAAAAGCGTTTACCCGCTTGGGCTGATAATGCAGCAACTACGAAGGCAGAGGACATTAAATAATGAGTTCTGCTATTAATAAAATACGCACAGGCTTTACTAAAGTTCTGGTTGCGAATCGTGGTGAGATTGCAGTACGCGTTATTCGTTCTGCGCACTCTTTAGGTTATCGTACCGTTGCTGTATTTTCTGAAGCGGATGCGAATGCACTGCACGTCAGTCTTGCCGACGAAGCTGTGTGTATTGGTGCTGCTGCCGTCGGAGAAAGTTACTTAGTCGCCGACAAATTAATTCAAGCCGCCAAGAAAACGGGTGCGGATGCGATTCACCCAGGTTATGGATTTTTATCTGAAAACTCCGCTTTTGCCAAAGCCTGTGTGGATGCCAACATTACCTTTATTGGCCCTCGTCCTGATGCCATTGATCTAATGGGCAGTAAGCGCCATTCAAAAATTGCCATGATCGCGGCTGGCGTGCCTTGCATTCCGGGTTACGAAGGCGCTGATCAAGCTGATGATGTATTAAAAAAGGCCGCCATTGCAATCGGTATGCCGGTGATGCTGAAAGCCAGCGCTGGTGGTGGTGGACGAGGCATGCGGTTAGTGACGGATGCCAATGATCTGGATGAATTGATTAAATCCGCCCGTTCAGAAGCGCTGAATGCGTTTGGTAGCGGCGAACTGATTATTGAAAAAGCGGTAATGCAGCCGCGTCATATTGAGATTCAAGTCTTTGCTGATCAGTACGGCAATACGGTTTACTTGGGCGAGCGCGATTGTTCAGTGCAGCGTCGTCATCAGAAAGTCGTTGAAGAAGCGCCATCACCCTTTGTTAGTCCAGCCATGCGCAAAGCGATGGGTGAAGCCGCGGTTAATGCCGCCAAGTCTTGTCATTATATCGGTGCGGGTACGGTTGAATTTTTAGCCGATAGCGAAGGTAACTTCTATTTCTTAGAAATGAATACACGCTTGCAAGTTGAGCATCCCGTGACGGAGTTAATCACGGGTTTAGATTTGGTTGCGATGCAGTTGCGCGTTGCCGCGGGTGATAAACTATCGATGACCCAAGAAGATGTGACATTAACCGGTCATGCGATGGAAGTGCGTTTATATGCCGAAGATCCTGGTGCGAACTTTATGCCACAAACCGGTTTATTAAACTTGTGGCAGCCTGCTTCTGGCGAGGGTATTCGGATCGACTCGGGTATTAAATCTGGCATTCAGCAAGACCAAACCGTTAGCCCGTATTATGACCCTATGCTGGCAAAAATTATTGCCTATGGTGAAAACCGCGAAGAAGCGCGTCGCCGTTTAGTTTTGGCTGTGGAAGACAGTAAGCTATTAGGCATTAAAGATAACCGCGCATTCTTAGCGTCTATTTTGCGTCATGATACGTTTATACAAGGTAACGCGACGACCGCATTTATTGGTGATGATTTTAGCCAAGATCCGAGTTTGCAGCCATTACAAGCTAAAGAAACTGAAGTGGCTTTGGCCGCCTCTATTTTATGCGCGCTAAGCTCTAATGCGAAAGCCAGTGCGAGCACAGGATGGCAAAATAATAGAACGGGTAGCCGGGTTATTAAATTGTCATGTGAAGATCAAACTTTTGAACTCGCATTAGCCACGGTTAACAATTCCATCACGGTTGAGTTCGCAGCGACCAATGAAGAGGCCGGCGAAGAACCACAAGACACGCCAAAGCAAACCATTAAAATAATCGAACAAGCTGAAAATACGTTAAAGTATTTGCATGATGATGTTGTTCGCACGGTTACTTATAGCCAAACAAAAGGTGTCGGTGAAGCGTTAGGCTGTGCTCAAGTTCACTTGGCAGCCCATTATGGCAACTTAACGTTTACGGATATAAGTTTGCAGTCAGCGAAGAAAAATACAGGTGGATCAGATCAAGTATTAGCCTCGATGGACGGTGGTATGGTTGATGTGATGGTGAAGGTAGGTGATGTGGTAAACGTTGGCCAAACCTTAGCCGTATTAGAAGCGATGAAAATGGAGCACCCGTTGAAAGCCGGTGTTGCAGGAACGATTGCAGAAGTATTAGTACAAGCGGGTGATCAAGTTAAAGGTCGTCAGAAATTGATTCAGATTACGGCTGCAGCAGCTGAATAATTTATCGTAACGATAGTTAGAACTAAGGAATTTATTATGAGTTCATTGAAAAATAAAACCATTATCATTACGGGCGCTAGCCGCGGTATCGGTCGTGACGTTGCTTTGGCATGTGCTGCTGAAGGGGCAAATGTTGTGATCGCGGCTAAGTCTGATCAGCCGCATCCAAAGTTGGATGGCACTATTCATTCTGTCGTTAAAGAAGTAGAAGAAGCCGGAGGCAAAGGCTTAGCCGTTAAAGTTGATGTGCGCAGCGAAGAAGACATTGATAATCTAATTGCTAAAACAGTCGCAACCTTTGGCGGTATCGACGCCATTATTAATAACGCCGGTGCCATTGCTTTAGCGGGGGTTGAATCAACACCCTTGAAGAAACTTGATTTAATGATGCAAGTGAATTTTCGCGCTGTATTCTTATTAAGCCAAAAAGCGTTACCGCATTTGAAAAAATCAGAAAACGGCCACATCTTAAGTTTCTCCCCACCCTTGGATTTAGATCGTCGCTGGATGCGTAACCATTCTCCCTATACATTAACCAAATACGGTATGTCGATGTTGACGATGGGCATGTCGGATGAGTTTAAGCGTTATGGCATAGCCGTCAACGCGCTATGGCCGCGCACGGTGATTCACACCGCGGCAACGTCCTTTGGTGGCAAGCAATCATTTGATAGAGCACGCAGTCCTAAAATTATGGCCGACGCGGCGTTTGCACTGTTGAAAACCGAAAACCGTGCGATCACCGGGCAGTTATTAATTGATGAAGATTTCTTGCGTACGCAAGGCGTTGAAGATTTTGAACAGTATCGTGCCAATCCTGAAAGTGATAAAACAGACTTGATGCCTGATTTGTTTGTTCAAGAAGCGGATGCTTATGTGCGTGGGACGGTTGCCCCACTTGCGGGTTTGGCTGACGAATAAAACCTTTTATTTTTGATGAAATTACTTAATGAGTGACCCCGTATGTCTTTAATGAGTTTACGTAACGAAGGTAATGTTGCGATTATTTCTATGGATAATGGCAAGAACGCCAATAATCTTGAGTTCTCACAACAGCTTTTAGGTTTGTTAAAGCAAGTCGAAGAAGAAAAAACGAATAAAGCCCTGATACTTACCTCAAGTGATGAAAAGAATTGGAGCCAAGGTATCGATATCCCTTGGATGATGGGCAGTATTCAAACGGGCAAACACGACGATGTAAAAGAATTTTTACATACCATGGATGCTTGCTACGCCTTGATGATGCAATACCCTATGCCCGTTATTGCTGCCATTAATGGCCATACCTTTGGTAATGGTTGTGTGATCGCTTGCGCCTGTGATTTTCGGTTTATGCGATCGGATCGTGGTTTTTTCTGTTTCCCAGAAGTTGATATGAATATCCCATTTCTTCCAGCGTTTATGAATGTGATATTAAAAGCGATTCCTATGCATCGTTTTAATGAAATGGTCCTTTCGGGACGTCGCTTGTCGGCAGAAGAGTTAAAACAAGATAATGTTATTGAGCAAACGTTTGAGGGCGCTGATGCTTTGTTAGAAGGTGCTCTAGCGTATGCTAAAACGTTTAGTAAAGGTCGCGCTATCTTTTCTGAACATAAGCGTCGATTACATAAGGATGCGATTGATGCCTTGGCAGAAAAAAATCCGTCGATGATTGAATCAATGAAAATTTTATTGTAGTTATTTAATGCCGTACTCAGGCATATTAATATCATTCTTCTTCCTGCGTCATACCTCTGTGCGAGCCTATTCTAGAAGGCTCGCACCTCGCTAGTCGTGTTTATCATGTAATGATTGTCGATAACCCTTACTTAAGGCGGCGTTTTTGGTAAAGGTTGAGGTGGCCGATGAGTCTGAACGTAGGGCTATAGTCGCCAAAATTAAGTTACCAACAAGTTCTGTGCATAAGTATGGGCATAAAATATTTATAACATCCTGTATCCCTTATAGAACAGGTGTCTGAGTCAGATTGTTGCTTTTTCGAACAATTGTTTAAATTGGCTTAACCCTAGCAAAGTCAAGGCTTTAGACGCTTTTTTAAGGAAATAATAGCGGTGGACAACCTGCTAAATATTTCTGTTTTTTTTTGCATAACAAGACTTGTTTTTAGAAAAAATTAGCGTTATTTAGAGGAATTGGCGCAAGTTATCATAAATATATCCACAGATCTTGTGGGTAACTGTTGGGATAACTAATAGCATAACTTAATCATTTCAACGCTTACCCTAGTCCTATGGCGATATTTCTTCATCGAACTTAGATTGTACTTTTTTTGACCAGATAATGAGTTTGACTTTCGGCTAAGCAGTTAATGCATTATCTGGTAAGATAACGGGCATATAACTTCGAGCTTTTCTAAGCTCTTCGTCGCGTCTATTAAATCAGGTCATTCCATGAAAATATTAATCCGTAACCTTGCTCGAACGCTTTCTGAAAAAGATGTAGAGGCTTTATTTGCCCCTTTTGGTGAAGTGGCAGAATGCAGTTTAGTGATGGATGACAAAACTGGCGAATCGAAGGGTTTTGCTTTTATTGAGATGCCTGGACCGGGTAATGGCAAAGCGGCGATGAAGTCACTTAATGCGACCGAAATTGCGGGCCAAGTCATTCGTGTAAAGCGCGCGAATGAAGCGTAATGGCTCTCCCTAATTTTACACGCGCACGGAAGCTTCATGTCTGAACCAGAAAAAAAAACCTCATTAGTTAAGTCTTCCAGCATTGTCAGTATCATGACCTTGTTGAGTCGCGTATTGGGGCTGGTTCGTGATGTGGTGGTGGCGCAGTATTTTGGTGCGCGCGCAGATGCTTTCCTCGTGGCCTTTAAAATCCCTAATTTTTTACGCCGCTTGTTTGCCGAAGGAGCATTTTCGGTTGCCTTCGTACCGGTGCTTTCTGAATATAAGACGCAGCGCAGTATGGCAGAAGTTAAGCTGCTGATCGCCAGTGTTTCTGGGGTTTTGGGCTTAATTTTATTTCTGGTAACCGTTATTTCAATGCTGCTAGCCCCTTGGCTACCGTATGTATTTGCGCCTGGCTTCAGTAATGACCCTGAAAAATTTGCCTTAACGGGTAACTTGATACGCATAACCTTCCCATACTTGTTGTTTATCTCTCTCACCGCCTTTGCGGGCAGTATCTTAAATGCTTATGGCCGCTTTGCGGTGCCTGCGTTTACCCCTGTGCTGCTAAACATCTGTTTGATCTTCTCTACCTTGGTGATGACCAGCTGGTTTGTTGAGCCTTTATACGCTTTGGCATGGGGCGTCTTTATGGCAGGTGCCTTCCAGTTACTATTTCAATTGCCGTTTATTGCGCGTCTTGGTTTGCTAGTACGGCCGACGTATCAACCTAAGCAAGAAGGGGTGGGGCGAATTCTTAAGTTGATGGGGCCCGCGTTATTTGGGGTCTCTGTCAGCCAGATCAACCTTTTATTAGATACGTTACTCGCTTCTTTTTTAGAGCCGGGCAGTGTCAGTTGGTTATATTACTCTGATCGCTTGAATAACTTACCGCTCGGCATTTTTGCTATCGCGATTGGCGTGGTTATTTTACCCGCACTGTCGAGAAAGCATGCAGAGGATAATTCAGAGCACTTCGCGCAAACCCTAGACTGGGCGACACGGATGATCTTCCTGTTAGCCTTGCCCGCGGCTTTGGCCTTAGTCGTACTGGCGACACCCTTGATGGCGACGATCTTTTTTCATGGTGAAATCACGCCCTATGATATTGGCAACATGACATTAAGCTTGCAGGCTTATGGCACGGGTCTGTTTGCCTTTATGTTAATCAAGGTATTGGCGCCGGGTTATTACGCACGCCAAGATACTAAAACCCCAGTGAAAATTGGTATTCAAGCCATGGCAGTGAATATGGTATTGAACCTCGCATTAGTGGGCCCGTTGCAGCACACCGGCTTGGCGCTGGCTACCTCGTTAGCGGCATTTTTCAATGCTTATATGCTGTATCGCGGCTTAAAGGCGACGGGGCATTATAAAGCTCAACCGGGCTGGCCTGCTTTTGCGGCTAAAGCTTTGGTTGCTAATGTTGCCTTGTTTGCAGTGATTTACTTCATGATGGGTGATGCTCAGCAGTGGCTAGAGTGGGGCACTTGGCAACGAATCGGCTGGATGTCAGCGATTGTAGGCGCGGGAGTGAGTACTTACCTAGTGACCTTGGTGATATTGGGTTTGAGGCCTCGACATTTAAAAGGCGCGCGTTTTTAAGTTTGTTGTATAGCGACCTCATGAAAACGTTGGCATTTTTCTATATAAGAATGGAACAGTGGGCCTATCTTTCTTACCAAAATCGATATCTTTGATTCTAAGCCGTAATGTTTTTTGTCGCAGTAAACCTGCGCCATACATTTATATAAAAGTGCTTAAATAAGCGACATTAGATGAAGCTTGATATCAAATTGACAAGTGCGACAGGCGGAGATAGTGTTAAGAGGATTGTTAATAAGTATAGGGCTTATGATTTTGAAGAAGATTTATCTTTGTTCACCCTTACCATATATAAGGAGTTATGCGACATCGTGTCGCATAACTCACTGTTAAGCGAATTATGAAATTTATATACGTCCTATTGATACTATTTGTATCTACACAAGTTATGGCAAAGAAAAACTCGCAAGATCCAGAAGATCTTAGGAATTTGGATAGTGCTAAACTCGCCTGCAAACAACTGGGTAGTGAGTGTGAAAAGTACATGAAAGAATGTGCTGTATCAGGGACTATGCCGAATACATGTTTAAGCTCTATCTACTTTGAATTAGAAGTAGCTAAAGAGCGATGTGGTTTGATAAAACACCAATATTGTTATGAACAAAATATTAAATATAAGAAAAAATGGATGCATGAGCTAAACATACCAAATATTGGGAATGCTAAAAGAAATGTAGCGTTTGAAAAATGCGATACCATTGCATCATATAAAGTTAAATCTGAACATATAGCTGAATTTGAAGCAGATTTTATAAAAGTCTTTGAGGGTGTATCACCACCTTTCTATACGGATTATGAGAAATACTATGAGTGCTTTAAAACTCACCTTAATTAAGGCGCTTAACAATCAGTTGGTGTGCGCCCCTGCGGGGCTGGGACGGTTAAACTTCGCTCGTTCCTCGCTACGTATAACCGCCCCACAACAAA
>JBNMOT010000140.1:0-8607 GCA_051275515.1 Oleispira sp.
CCTAGCCTATGAAAACGCCCTTCAGGGTCGTGACCACCTGGTATGTTATGCGATGAAAGCGAATTCTAATTTAGCCGTACTCAACGTATTGGCAAAATTAGGCGCAGGTTTTGATATCGTCTCCATCGGTGAGTTAGAGCGCGTGATCGCTGCTGGCGGCGATCCCAAGAAAGTCGTATTTTCGGGCGTTGGCAAAAAAGCTTACGAAATTCGTCGCGCATTAGAAGTCGGTGTTTATTGTTTCAATATTGAATCAGAAGCCGAGCTCGAACGTGTTAACGACGTTGCGATTGAAATGAACATGCAGGCGCCTATCTCAATTCGCGTAAACCCTGATGTGGATGCTCAAACACATCCGTATATTTCTACAGGCTTGAAAGAAAACAAGTTCGGCGTTGATATCGATGATGCGCCGCGCATTTATGCCAAAGCCAGCGCTATGTCAAATTTAGACGTGCAAGGTATCGATTGCCACATTGGTAGTCAGCTAATCGAAACCGCACCCTTCATGGATGCCTTAGACCGAGTGCTAGCCTTGGTCGATATTCTAGCCGAACAAGGTATCGCGATTCACCACCTCGATTTAGGCGGTGGTTTAGGTGTCACCTATGATGACGAAGTGCCACCCACACCGGAGGAATACATCGCTGAACTAACCGAGCGTCTAGGTGATCGTCAGCTTAAATTAATCTTCGAACCGGGTCGTTCTATTGCCGCGAATGCCGGTATCTTCTTAACACAGGTTGAGTTTTTAAAATCAAACGAAGAGAAAAATTTCGCCATCATTGATGGGGCGATGAACGACTTGATTCGCCCTGCGTTATACAGCGCATGGCAAGCTATTGTTCCCGTCGTTCAATATGCAGAACGCAATCCAGCAGACACCAAGGCTTGGGATTTAGTGGGCCCTGTCTGTGAAACCGGTGATTTCTTAGGTAAAGATCGACAGTTGAATTTACAGCCAAATGATCTGCTTGCGGTGAAGTCTTCAGGCGCTTACGGTTTTGTGATGGCCTCTAACTACAATAGCCGCCCTCGCCCTGCAGAGATAATGGTTGATGGCGATTCAAGTTATATTGTACGCGCCCGTGAAACGATTACTGATTTATACGCCGGTGAACAACTGCTACCGTCTGACTAAGATACTGGCGCATTAAAAGGTTAAATAGAATGTGGATTAAATTTAATAAGATGCACGGGCTAGGCAATGATTTTATGGTCGTTGACCTCGTGACTCAGCATGCGTACCTAACACCGATGCAGATTCGTCACTTAGCAGATCGCAATTTTGGCGTCGGTTTTGATCAGCTTTTATTAGTCGAAGTACCTACTAAGCATGATGTAGACTTTAAATACCGCATTTTCAATGCCGATGG
This sequence comes from Oleispira sp., assembly GCA_051275515.1. GTDB lineage: Bacteria > Pseudomonadota > Gammaproteobacteria > Pseudomonadales > Oceanobacteraceae > Oleispira. Next base: position 1,377 of record JBNMOT010000140.1, read on the forward strand.
TACTGAAGTTGAAAACTGCGGGAACGGCGCGCGTTGTTTTGCCCGCTTTGTATACGAGCAAAAATTGATTGGCCGTCGAAAAATTCGTGTTGAAACCGCCAGCGGCAATATGGCTTTAGAGCTCACGCCAGAAAACGATGTCATCGTGAATATGGGGCCGCCTATTTTAACCCCAGAAACGGTGCCCTTCATTCCAGAAAGTATCGATAAGACTGAAGCGGTTAGCTATAAAATTGAAGTACCGGGCCATGGTCGAGTTGAATTAGGCGCGGTTTCAATGGGCAATCCTCATGCGGTTATTGTCGTTGATGATATCGATACGGCACCGGTTGCAACACTTGGACCCATGATTGAAGCTCATGCTAGCTTTCCTAAGAGAGTGAACGCGGGCTTTATGCAAGTAATCAACCGCAACCATATCAAACTGCGTGTTTTTGAACGCGGTGCTGGCGAAACAAAAGCGTGTGGTACTGGCGCCTGTGGAGCAGTTGTATCGGGCATACTGCGGGGTTTATTAGACGACACCGTTCAGGTCGACCTACCCGGTGGTTCGTTAACTATTGAATGGGATGGTCAAGGCGATGTCACCATGACAGGGCCCACCTGCAATGTGTTCGAAGGTCGAGTCAATATCTGATGCCTCGCAATCGACAGACGAAGCCAATCTAAAGGAATAAATGATGAGCGATCCATTACGACTGACCGATGCGGACGTTGTGCAGTACTTGCGAGATAATCCTGATTTCTTCATCGCCAAAGATGATGTCTTGGCGGAGTTGCGGATCCCCCATAATTCGGGTCAAGCGACCAGCTTGATCGAACGTCAGCTCGCAGTGTATCGCGAACGTAATGTGGAATTGCGCCAACGCTTAACCGACTTACTGGAAAACGCGCGCCGTAATGATAAGTTATTTGGTAAAACAAAACGCTTAGTATTAGCGCTCATTGATGCTCAAAATTGGATTGATGTCGAAGTAGCTTTAGACGATAGCTTGCGCCAAGACTTCAATGTAGATCATTGGAGTTTATTGTATTTTACCGATGAACAGTTAGAGCACCCATTGCGCAGCATTAGCAATAAAGATAAGCAGCGTGAAATTCATCGTTTATTTAAGGGGCATCGCGCCTTCTGCGGACAGTTGACTGACGAGACGATGGATTTATTATTGGATGAGCACCACAGCAGTGCTGAATCTATTGCGGCGGCTCAAATTCGTAATGGTCAGCAAACCGGTGTTCTGTGTGTTGCCAGTGATGATCCTAAATTCTACCGCAGCTCTATGGACACCTTGTTCTTAGATTATATCTCCGATGTTTTGGGGTTAATTCTTCCTGATTTACCACAGAGTTAAGTCGTCTATCCACATGACAATTAAACTGATCACCTTCGACCTAGATAATACCTTATGGCATACCGACCCGGTTATTATCCGCGCGGAGCAGATTCAATGGCAATCAATTATCGCCCGCTGTCCTGAAGCCGCTAGATACTTTACCCCTGATAAGCGGAGACAGTTAAGGCGCGAAATCGATCAGCAGCATCCCAAACTGCGCCATAAATTAAGCCAGTTCAGAATTGAATTTTTATTTCAGCTTTTCATTCAGTGTGGCATTAATAAAACACAAGCCCATGTGTTTGCAGAGCAAGTGTTTGCCGATTTTTTAGCGGCGAGAAATCAAGTTACATTATTCCCGGGGGCTTTGACGGTACTAGAAGAGTTACAAAAGCATTATCGCGTTATTGCCCTCAGTAATGGCAATTCAGATTTGAGAACAATAGGGCTAGATCATTTATTTCAAGCTCATTACCATGCTGAAAATGTCTCTCGTCCGAAACCTTTTGATGATATGTTTTTAGCGGCCCTAGAATATGCCGGAGCCAAAGCCGACGAAAGTTTTCATATTGGAGATCACCCTGAACAGGATGTAGAAGCCGCGCAAAAGATAGGGTTTAAAACGATGTGGGCCAATATTCTAGGACAACAGTGGCCAGTTGCGTTAAACAAAGCTGATCACGACATCACTCACCTAGATCAATTACTCGATACGCTAACGCACTATCACTAATCTAAACTTACAAACCTATCATTAATCGGTAGTACTACCAAAAACCGTTCTCTGTAACGACACCATGGTTAATAAGATCATTAAAGCTAAGACGACAGGCACTGCATGTAAACGTCGGTGAAGGGTTACCGGGGAAGCTTAACGATCTGTTCTAGTGAGTACTCGTTAGCTCTATTAAATTGGGCGGCTGCCATAATTCGACTCAGGCTTTTTAGGCGGATCGGCGCGAAGGTTTGCTTCTACCGACGTTATGCCACCACCCTGGGCTAAAAACGCCTCAACTTCAGAAGCCACTTCATTGCGTTGGCGCTCGCGCTCAGCGATGGTTGCGCTATTTGGCATATCATCATTGTGACTGTGGTAGCCTTCCGCATGCACTTTTGGCTTCTCGGATTTAGCGGTCGTTGTTTCGGTTTTCTTTTTCTTTTGCTCAGACATAATGTCAGCTCCCTATAATGATTAATCAATGTCCGCTGTCAACTGACATAAGGTTGTCAATATTTATAGTTCAGATTGAGAATATTGCCAGCTTAAATGGCAATACTTTACATTTTAATCATCTTCTCACTCACCCTTTCCTTGTATTAATGGCTGATCTTTATCAATGATTTTTGGCAGTAAACGCATCCACGAAAAGCGTTTAATTGTGAACTAAAAATATTTTTTACAGAACTAAAAAAAACCGCAATCATTGCTGATTGCGGTTTTTTTCGTGCGAGATTATAGCTCGTTAAACTTACAAATGAGTCATCTTACTTACTTGTAAACTCTGGGTATGCTTCCATACCACACTCAGCTAAATCAACACCTTCGTACTCTTCTTCTTCCGTAACACGGATACCCATCACCGCTTTGATGACTAACCACGTTATGAATGAAGCGCCGAATACCCAAACAAAGATTGTTAAAGCACCCACTAATTGACCACCAAATGTCGCCCCCGTATTGGTGAATGGAACAACCAATAGACCGAACACACCAACAACACCGTGAACTGAGATAGCGCCCACTGGATCATCAAGTTTTAGTTTATCGAGAGTAAGAATAGCGGCTACAACAATCAAACCACCGATCAAACCAATGATCGTTGCTTCAAGAGGCGTAGGGGTAGAAGGCTCAGCAGTAATGGCGACTAGGCCTGCTAATGCACCGTTCAGCGCCATGGTTAGATCCGCTTTCTTAAACAAGATACGAGCAAGGATTAGAGCACCAATTAAACCACCGGCAGCGGCTGCGTTAGTATTCATAAATACAACAGCAACAGAATGGGCGCTAGAGATGTCACCCAGCTTAAGTACTGAACCACCGTTGAAACCGAACCAACCCATCCAAAGGATGAATGTACCCAGTGTTGCCATTGGCAAGTTAGCACCAGGAATCGCATTGATTTCGCCGTTCTTACCGTACTTACCTTTACGAGCACCTAACAAGATAACACCTGCAAGAGCCGCAGTAGCACCGGCCAAGTGAACAATACCAGAGCCGGCAAAGTCAGAGAAACCGAAGTCATCACCTAAAGAATAAAGACCGAATACAGACTGACCGCCCCAAGTCCAAGCACCTTCCATTGGGTAAATAAAGCCTGTCATCACAACCGCGAACACTAAGAAAGCCCAAAGCTTCATTCGCTCAGCAACAGCACCTGAAACAATCGACATAGCCGTTGCAACGAACACAACCTGGAAGAAGAAATCAGACGCGCCCGAGTAGATAGAACCACCTTGGAAACCGTCTTCACGAGCCGCGTACTCAGCCAATACTGCAGCAGAATCTACTTCCGTGATACCTGAAAGGAAAAGACTGTTGTCATACATAATTGCATAACCGCACACCAGGTACATTGTACAAGAGATCGCAAACAAGGCGACGTTTTTGGTAAGAATTTCAGTGGTATTTTTAGAACGTACAAGACCCGCTTCTAACATGGCGAAACCTGCCGCCATCCACATAACTAACGCACCGCACACCAAAAAATAAAAGGTGTCCATTGCATATTGCAACTCAAAAATTTGGTTTTCCATGGAAAGCCCTCCGCATTAGACTTAACAATGAATCAGAAATTCTGATTCAAAAATATATTTGTCGTCTTTTTGTCTGTTCTACTGATACTCAAGAGAATCAGCGAAAACACATAAAAAGATCAAATCGCGTCTGCACCAGTTTCACCGGTACGGATTCGAATAATTTGTTCTAGGCTCGTTACGAAGATTTTACCATCGCCGATCTTACCTGTATTTGCTGCTTTAGTGACTGCTTCGATAACTTGTTCTGTTTGCTCATCGCTAACCGCCACTTCGATTTTCACTTTAGGTAAAAAATCAACGACGTATTCAGCACCACGATATAATTCAGTGTGCCCTTTCTGACGACCAAAGCCTTTCACTTCAGTTACAGTGATGCCTTGAACGCCAATTTCAGACAATGCTTCGCGCACGTCATCCAATTTGAAAGGCTTAACAACTGCAGTTATGAGTTTCATAAACAACTCCCTTTAAGTTTAAAATATCTGAAAATGTGAGCCCTTGCGGAGGCAGGGGCTCATTGTATGTTATTTATTACTCAATGGGCAGACTGTAAGAAACAACGAACTCTGGCGAAGCAGCAGAAGTTCCAAAAGACTGAGCAACCATCTTACTGACGGTGAAAGAGACATTGTCGTTATAAGCGTAGCTAACATCAATGTGAGTGTAAGCACCCTTACCATCGTCTTCTAAATCGGTGTTAACACCGATAAGAGCAGACACAGAACCCATGCCATAACCTAGAGTATTGTAAACGTAGTCGCTGCCGTTATCGCTGAAGTTTGTAGTAAGACTGACATCTGCAAGAGACAGGTTAAGATAAATGTCACCCACATCGCCTAACTCGTCAGCCGCTGAGACGATATCGCCAGCTTCTACAGCTTCTTCAGACTGAGAAGGGTAGATGTAACCCATGTAACCGATGTCGTAACCAATACCGCCTGCTTCACCAGCAAAACCCACGTATAGGTCATATTCTGTTCCTAAACCTACATCGCCAGATGAAACCCAAGCGCCAGTATAAAGACCAGACTCATGTGCATAATCTAAACTGCCAGAAATAGCTGCATCGCCGTTACCCAGGTTCTGACCACGCCATAAATACGAACTTGCAACACCAACAGAGGCTGAAACTTCAGCTTGAGTCGTCGTAGTAGCAACTAGGCCGGCAGTCATTGCGGTAGCCAGAGCGATTGCTTGAGATAATTTAGTCATTAGGACCTTCCTTCTTCAGTTTTAAATTTCAATATCATCACCCTTATGGGTAACGCACCGTTTTTATTTATGTAATTACCTTATAGCATTAGGTGTGCCAACTTTTTAAAAGCCTTTGTTTTCAATGTTATAGCTAGAAACGCGTGATTTTTTTTAAAATTTTCGCATTAAAGTTGGTGCACCAGCATCGAGCCGATTATCATTTTGGTGCAAGTAAATAGCACAGGCGCACCAATCTGGAACACCTTTAATAAATAAGATGATGATTTGTTATTAGCGTTCATTAAAAAAAGACATTAAATAAAGTAAAGACGTCAGGATCGATTTTACGCGGGCTCTTTCATAAGATCAGTATCACGCAACATACCTTGCTCGATAATGAAGCGGACTATTTGCGGGACGCCTTGACCACTTTTGAGATTGGAAAACACAAACGGTCGTTCACCGCGCATTTTAGTGGCATCACGATCCATTACTTCTAATGAAGCACCCACCATGGGCGCAAGGTCGATTTTATTAATAATTAATAAATCTGACTTGGTAATACCTGGGCCGCCTTTACGGGGAATTTTATCCCCTGCAGAAACGTCGATCACGTAAAGGGTTAAATCAGAAAGTTCTGGGCTGAACGTTGCAGAAAGGTTATCACCGCCCGATTCAATCAAGACCATGTCTAAATTTTCATGACGATCTGAAAGCTCTTTAACAGCTGCAAGATTCATGGAAGCATCTTCACGAATTGCCGTATGCGGACAACCACCGGTTTCGACACCGATAATACGATCGGCCGCTAACGCTTCGTTGCGCGTTAAAAACTGGGCATCTTCTTTGGTATAAATGTCGTTAGTCACCACAGCAATGTTGTAGGTATCTTTCATTATTTTGCACAAGGTCGTTAATAGTGCCGTTTTACCGGATCCTACAGGACCGCCGACGCCGACCCGTAATGTTTGTTGTGTTGTCATTTTTTTCGACCTTCTAAAATTTATAAATATGAATCACGATCGAAACAATCGTGAATACTGGGTTTCATGTAATGCTGATGACATCGATAAGCCGACTAAGCCTGACCCGATATCATCATCTTTAATGGTCATCGCGTTGTTGACGACCGCTTCAATTTCTGGAATCAAGTGGCGAATAATATTTTGCCCATCCGTTTGTCCCATTGGCATGGCTTTGCTGGCGGAAGTTATTTGATTTTCTAACCATGACCATACGAAACCAATCAAACATTCTTCAACCGTTAACCCCTTAATCACACCGTTTAAGGCATACATACAAGCAACGGTCGGTTTATCGACTAATTCTAACTTTGTGAGATGTTCCGCAGACTGGCTTTTATGCCATTGCTTAAACGCATCACCGACTTGAATATCTTCAAGATAAAGTTCTTTGGTTTCGCGAAAAGCAAGTAATGTGGCATTCCATACTTGTAAAGACTGAGCGTTTAGCGACTCAATATTGATATGTTCTTTATCCGCTGGTTCAGGCTCATCTGCTGGTTCATGGCTTTCAAAATAAACACGCCACGCGTGATGCAGTCTTTTTAAAATGGGTAAATCAATACCGCCTAAACCATGAACCATCACGCTCTTAATCCATTGCTCAACATCATCGGCGTTTTTGCACCAACCAGCTTCCAAGGTATATTCCAAACCTTGGGAGTAAGCGAACGCACCAATCGGTAATGCAGGGCTAGAGATATGCAATAGATTCAATAAGCGAGTGGTTTGCATTTTAGTGCTCATGACTGTGATCATGAGAATGAGCCTCTACATCAGGATGCACGTAATCATCATCGCCATGAGAGTGACCGCCATTCTTTGAAACATGATCGCCATATGCGCCATTTTCAGGTTCGAACGGGGCTGGTTCATGAATAACTTTTAGACCGAGCTGTATCAACATATCATCAAGCACGTAAT
>JBNMOT010000141.1:0-8593 GCA_051275515.1 Oleispira sp.
CCCAAAACAACTAGAAATAACTTTTATTAAGAAACAAATAATTGGCTTATTATATTTTAGTTAAAAAATCGCGCTAAGTATAAAGATGACAATTCCATTTATCCACTTAAAAGCGGCCAAAACCCTTGTTAAGTGAGTATTTAGCCGTTATGTACCTAATAATGTACAAAGCTTAGACAAAAAAAACGTTGCGGTAAAACATACGCGTTTTTAATGCCCAGCAATGATCGCAAAGATCTAAATTATTGCTTTGCCGCAGGATACGTTGGGTAAAATACACCACACATCTGCTGAGCAATTCGCACTACCTGACGGCTATAACCAAACTCGTTATCATACCAAACGTATAAATTAACGCGTTTATCACTAGTAATAGTCGCTTGTGCATCAACGATACCTGCGTGTGAGTTACCCACAAAATCGGTTGATACCACTTCTGGAGAATTAACCCAATCGATTTGCTTTTGAACTTCAGAGTGCAAAGACATTTCACGCAGGTAATCATTAACCCCTTCTGTCGTCACATCTTTCTTAAGGTTTAACGATAGAATAGCCATAGATACGTTTGGCGTCGGAACGCGAATAGCATTACCCGTTAACAAGCCTTCCATTTCAGGCAATGCTTTAGAAACTGCTGAAGCAGCGCCTGTTTCAGTAATCACCATATTCAGTGCCGCCGCACGACCACGACGGTCACCAGAGTGATAGTTATCGATCAAGTTTTGATCGTTAGTGTAAGAGTGAATCGTTTCAACGTGGCCATTAATAATGCCGTATTCATCGTTGATCACTTTTAAGATCGGCGTAATCGCATTGGTTGTACAAGAAGCGGCTGATAATATTGTATCGCTTGCTTCGATCATGTTGTTGTTGATACCGTAAACAACGTTTTTAATATCACCCTTACCAGGAGCCGTTAGCAATACGCGTGCTGCACCTTTAGCTTGCAAGTGACGTTCAAGGCCTACTTGATCACGCCAGATGCCGGTATTATCAATCACTAATGCGTTATCGATACCGAAAGCGGTGTAATCGACATGCTCAGGCGCATCTGAATAGATGATTTGGATGTAGTTACCGTTAGCAATAATGGCATTCTTTTCTTCATCAATAGCGATAGTTCCGCGAAATGAGCCGTGGATCGAGTCACGACGCAATAGGCTTGCACGTTTCTCAAGATCATTACCTTTACCTTTGCGCACAACAATGGCACGCAGACGTAAACCGCTACCGCCACCGGATTTTTCAATCATGATACGCGCTAATAAACGACCAATACGACCGAAACCGTAAAGAACCACATCACGATTTTCTTTTGTTGCAGCGCTATTTTGACCGAGTACATCGCTAAGCTCTTCGTTTAAAAAAGTTTCAAGATCACGGCCATTAGCTTCACTGCGAAATTTAACCGCAAGTTTACCCACATCGATATGAGCACGATCTAAGTCCATAGACATCATTGCCGTTACTATTGGAAATGTATCCAATACAGAAAGCTCTTGGTCTTCCATGTGACGCACAAATCGGTGAGCTTTTAATAGATCAATGACAGAACGGTTAACGATTGGTCGACCGTATACAGAAGTAACAAGGTTCTTATTACGGTACAAAGCACCGACCATCGGGATCATTGCTTCTGCCGCGGACTCGCGATCAGTCCAGTCCTGCATGCAGGCATCAGTCATATCTTGGCTCATGGGTCTACCTTTCGTTTTCAATACATTTCAATGAGGGTAAATATAGCCAACCCTCACCATCAAAATTAGGGCGCAAATTATGCCTGTTTTGGCTTGTTTTGACAATCCTAAGTCTTGAATGGTGCATTTATAACCTAAGTATTAGAAAATTTTATCTGAAACGGCCAGGAATATTTGAATAGGGTGAAAAAAACACCGCTTAAAAAGCGTTTATGCTCTTAATGTGAATTACATAACCAATAGTGCTTTGCCTCCTAATTCACGGCCTCTGCGATAAATTCGCTTCTCACTCTCAGTTTTTACCCTCCCCCCTTTGTAACACTGCCCACATCCGCTACAATAAGCGCCATTTATACCGTCAGATAATCGAGTCGATTAATGTCTAAGCCATCTATTGCCAGTCCTCTTTCCCCTGCCATCCCCACCAAAGCAGGTGATCGTCGATTTTGGGGAGCGCTGAATAACAGCAACCAAGCGCTCGCCATTGCCAGTGCTGCGCAAAAGCATCCCGGTTTAACCTTAGTCATTACCAAAGACACCCTAACGGCGCAGCGCCTTGAAGAAGAAATTGCCTTCTTTGCCGAAGAGCTGCCGGTATTACATTTACCCGACTGGGAAATTTTACCTTACGATACGTTTTCACCTCACCAAGACATTATCTCTCAACGACTTTATACCTTTTCACAACTGCCGCTGATTGAACGTGGTTTATTAATTGTGCCTATTAGCACTTTATTGCACAAGACCGCGCCTAAAGAGTTTTTACAGGCCAATAGTCTCATTATAGATATGGGGCAAACCCTCAATGTCGAAACACTGCGTTTACAACTCGAAAACGCCGGTTATAGCTGCGTTGATAATGTGTATGAACACGGTGAATTTGCACTGCGCGGGGCTATTTTTGACATTTTTCCCATGGGAGAAGATAAGCCATTTCGTATTGAATTATTTGATGACGAAGTAGAAACGTTAAGAACATTTGATCCTGACACTCAGCGCACTGCTGATAAAATCGAAAAAATTCGAGTATTACCAGCGAAAGAATACCCCCTTCATAAAGAAGGTCAGCGTCACTTTCGTCAAAATTGGTACGAGTTTTTTGAGACCGATCCTAAACTATCGTCATTATATACGGATGTTAGCCAAGGCATTGCGCCTGCCGGTATTGAATATTACTTACCGCTGTTCTTTGGCGAGCTGAATAACCTGTTCGACTTTTTGCCTAAATCGACCTTGATTATTCATGATAGCGAAGTCGACGCCGCGTCCAAGCAGTTTCGTGATGACGTGCAGTTGCGCTATGAAGATCGACGTCACGATATTCGTCGGCCGTTAGTGGCTCCGAAACACTTATTCCTCAATCCAGACGAACTTTTCTCAGCCCTGAATAAATTTCCAAGAGTGCAGTGGTATAACGACCAAGCACCGGAACGTGCGGGCAGTGATCAGTTTAATACGTTTGATATTGGTGACATTAGTATTAATGCGCAAGCGGAAGAGCCGCTGACCTTATTAAAAGCATTTTTAGACCAGAATCAGGCATCGCATAAAGCCCGCATTCTATTTTGTACTGAATCTGCAGGTCGCAGAGAAGCCGTGCGCGAACTGCTGCAACGCATTCATATTCGTCCAATAGAATTAGAGTCTTGGTCAGACTTTATTACCGCTCAAGATCCTATTGGGATTGCCATTGCACCTTTAGATAAAGGGCTCGTGGTCAATAATGGTAAGGCGACCCCAGAGCTTATTGTTATTAGTGAAAACCAACTGTTTGGCCAACGTATCATGCAGCGCCGTCGTCGCAGCAAGAGCAAAGGCCAAGCCGAAAATATCATTCGTGATCTAACCGAATTAAAAGAGGGCAGCCCCGTTGTTCACCTTGATCACGGTATTGGCCGTTATTTAGGTTTAAAGACGCTAGAAATTGATAACCAAGTGAACGAATTTTTGATGCTGGCCTATGCGGGAGAATCAAAGCTTTATGTTCCTGTATCGTCTTTGCACCTTATCTCTCGCTACGGCGGTGATAGCGAAGGTGGCCCTGCGCTCAACAAGCTAGGTACGGAAAAATGGGCCGTTGCTAAACGTAAAGCCCAAGAAAAAATTCGCGATACAGCCGCCGAACTTCTGGATATTTACGCACGCCGCGAAGCGCGTATCGGCTTTAAGTTTGAAAAGCCCGACCAAGATTACGAGCGCTTTGCGGCGGCTTTCCCGTTCGAAGAAACCCCCGATCAGCAAACTGCGATTGAAGCGGTGATCAGTGATATGACCAGCCGTAAGCCCATGGATCGCCTCGTTTGTGGTGATGTCGGCTTTGGTAAAACGGAAGTGGCTATGCGCGCCGCGTTTATGGCGGTGCAAAGTGGCAAGCAAGTCGCGATTTTGGTTCCTACCACGTTACTTGCCCAACAACATTATGAAAATTTCAAAGACCGCTTTGCTGATTGGCCCGTTCAAATTGAAGTGCTATCACGCTTTAAGTCGGCCAAAGAAACTCAGTTCGCGTTAGATAAAATGCGTGAAGGTAAAGCCGACATTGTTATTGGTACTCACAAGCTGCTGCAGAAAGACATCGTCTTTCACGAGCTAGGTCTATTGATGATCGATGAAGAACACCGTTTTGGTGTTCAACAGAAAGAACGTATTAAAGCCTTAAGATCGGAAGTGGATATTTTAACGCTGACCGCAACGCCGATTCCTAGAACACTTAATATGGCCATGGCCAGCGTGCGCGACCTGTCAATTATCGCCACGCCACCCGCCAAGCGCTTATCGGTCAAAACGTTCGTACGTCAATACGATAAGCCTACGGTAAAAGAAGCACTGCTGCGCGAGGTTCTCCGCGGTGGCCAAGTGTATTATTTACACAACGAAGTAAAAAGTATTGAAAAAGCAGCACGGGAAATCAGCGAATTGATTCCAGAAGCCAGAGTCTCAATTGCCCATGGTCAGATGACCGAACGGGAACTCGAGTCTGTGATGAAAGATTTTTATCACAAACGCTCCAATGTGCTGGTGTGTACCACCATTATTGAAACCGGTATTGATATTCCCTCTGCCAATACCATTATTATTGATCGAGCTGACAAATTCGGCCTCGCACAACTGCACCAACTTCGAGGCCGAGTCGGTCGATCGCATCACCAAGCTTATGCCTATTTGCTTACCCCTGATGGTAAAAAACTGAGCAAGGATGCCGAAAAGCGTCTCGATGCTATTCAAAGCGCGCAAGACCTTGGCGCCGGATTTATGCTCGCCTCACACGATTTAGAGATTCGCGGTGCGGGTGAGTTATTAGGCGAAGAGCAAAGCGGTCATATACAGGGCATTGGTTTTAGCTTGTACATGGAGATGCTAGAGCAAGCGGTTAAATCGATACGGTCAGGCAAAAATCCGAACGCAGAAATCCCATTACATCATGGTGCCGAAGTTAACTTGCACGTGCCCTCTCTTATCCCAGATGATTATCTGCCAGACGTTAATAGTCGACTCACCCTTTATAAACGTATATCCAATGCTCAAAACGATAATGACCTGAGAGAACTGCAAGTTGAAATGATTGATCGCTTTGGCTTATTACCTGAACAAGTGAAAAACCTATTTAAAGTGACCTCACTTAAATTGCAGTTGTCACCCTTAGGTATTCAAAAGTTAGATGCCGGCCCAGAGTCTGGTCGTATAGAATTTGGTTATGAAACGAATATCGATCCTTTCAGACTCATTCAAATTGTTCAAACCCGCCCAGCCACTTATAAACTTGAAGGTGGGCAAGCCCTCAAATTTATTGAAAAGATGCCTGGAATTGATCAAAAACTGGCAGTCATCGAACGCTTATTACTCGACCTGCAAAAGGATCCTAATTCAAAATGAGCCGCCTAACGTCCACGTTATCCCATCATCTACCGCAAACATGCTTTGTAGCGATGTTTATAATGGTACTTATGTCAGTGTTTAGCCCCTTATCATCAGCGGAAGCACCGCGTTGGTATGAAGTTGAGGTCGCGCTAATAGGCTATCAAGATAATCAGAACATCAGCCATGAACACTGGCCTGAGATACTAATTAACGATCAACCTAGCGATAGTTTGGTCAGCGACACGACTCTGATTCGTCAAGAAAAACCAAACCCTTGGCAGTGGATTTACTGGTGGAACAATCAAGAAGAATCCAGCCATGGTTTATATAACGTAAAAGGGGTGCACGCACCCAGCGTGCTTACCCCGCCTAAGCTAAGAATACCCTTTGCTGAACAAGGCATTGCTTTTGAAGACACGATCGAAAGATTTAGTAAAACCGATGAGCTGCAATTGATTTGGAGCAAGAAATGGCAGCAGCCTATTCCCGAAAAAGACGATACTGAACTGGCTGAAAATGTAGTTAAAATTGATTTTAGAACGCCCCTTAATTTTCAAAAAACACTGCGTTCGTCAGTACCGCTATTAGAAGCTGAAGTCACCGGCGAATTGTACCTATACCGTAGCCGCTACTTACACTTGGTATCGAATTTAAACATCCAGCACTGGCAGAGTTTGAATCATAAAAGTGCATTCGATAAGTCTATTCATGCTCTACCGAACCACTCAAACAATAAGGATAATATTATCCCTTCACACAGTAGCTCTCCGCTGACCGCCATTGATCATATTCCTCTAAGAGCCGCAAGGATCAAAAAGAGTCGTCGCATGCGCAGTAACGAGCTACATTATATAGACCACCCGCTACTGGGTATTCTAGTGAGAGTGACGCCATTGGCAGATATCACTGAGTAATAGACTAACCAAGATGAAATACCATGATTTCATCTTGGTTACGTAACGCACTGACTCTGTTAGGGAATAACTGAATATCATTGGGGGTTAAAAGAATAACCTTTTCATCAAACAAACCCACCAATCCAGAACGCTTCATTTTCATAAAACGCCCCTCTTCTTGCTTTAAGTAAAAATTCTCTTCAAGTTCAGCTGAATGCAATAAGCCATTAGCTAAAGGGTCTTCAATCGCTTCATGATTTTTATAAAGACTTAGTCCATTTTTCGCTAACAACAAAATCTGGCCATTAATCAACTCGAGAGCCTCAACCTTCTCACCATGAGAGAGCTGTAACAACTGGGACGATCTAACAACATCAGAATTATTTTCAATCAACATACGGGATCGCTTATTTCATAGAGACTATTTGTCTTCAAATTATGCCATAAAGCCTACCAACAGCCTATTCGCTAAAAACAAAAAAGGCGCTTCTAATAAGAGATTAGAGGCGCCTTTTTTGATGCTGCTTCAGTCAGACTGTCTAACTTAAGCCTTTTTCTTAGTCGCTTTTTCAGCCGCTTTTTGATTAGCGAGATACTCGTTATAAGTACCGTGAAAATCAATGATTTCTTTCTCTTTAATCTCAACAATTCGAGTTGCTAATGATGAAACAAACTCTCTATCATGGCTGACGAAAATCAAGGTACCATCGAACGCTTTCAACGCTTCGTTCAGCGCTTCAATGGCTTCCATATCCAAGTGGTTAGTGGGCTCATCCATGACTAGGACGTTAAGGTCCATCATCATTAACTTACCAAATAACAAGCGGTTCTTTTCACCACCTGAACAAACCTTCGCTTTCTTAATAATATCATCTGCACCGAATAATAAACGGCCTAATAAGCCACGAACCATAAGGTCATCGTGCTTAGCCGTTCGCCACTGAGACATCCATTCAAACAAATCGAGATCGCAATCGAAATCAGCAGTACTGTCTTGCGGGCAATAACCGATGGTCGCGTTTTCAGACCACTTAATGACACCGCCATTGGCTTTTAGATCGTCAACTAAACAACGTAAGAACGTCGTCTTACCTGCGCCGTTTTCGCCGATAACCGCTAGCTTAGCGCCACCTTCTAAAATGAGGTTACCATCCTTGAATAACGTTTCTTCGCCGTCATAGCCATGAATTAGGTCTTCTAATACTAACGCTTGGCGATGTAATCTCTTATCTTGCTTAAAGCTGATAGAAGGCGTTACACGGCTTGAAGACTTAACTTCGTCTAAAGAAATCTTGTCCATTTTCTTGGCACGTGAACTGGCTAACTTAGCTTTAGACGCGTTCGCTGAGAAACGGTTTACGAACGCTTGTAGTTCGACAATTTCAGCGGCTTTCTTTTCATTACCCGCAAGCAACTGCTCACGAATAAGACCAGATGCCTCTAAGTAGTATTCGTAGTTACCTGGGTAAATACGCAGTTCACCATAATCGATGTCGGCCATGTGCGTGCACACAGAGTTCAAGAAATGGCGATCGTGTGAAATAATGACCATGGTGCATTTACGCTGATTCAATACATCAGACAACCAGTTAATGGTGTAAATATCCAAGTTGTTGGTTGGTTCATCTAATAGCAAAATATCAGGATTAGAGAACAAAGCCTGCGCCAACAATACACGTACTTTATGACCCGGCGGAACCTGTGCCATTAAACCAAAATGAAACTCTTCTGCGATACCCGCTTCAAGCAAGATGTCTCCAGCACGGCTTTCTGCGCTGTAGCCGTCCATTTCCGCAAATTCAACTTCAAGGTTCGCAACCGTCATGCCGTCATCTTCAGACATATGAGGCAAAGCATACATACGATCACGTTCTTGCTTAATTTCCCACAACGCTTTGTCACCCATGATCACAGCATCAATAACGCTGTATTTTTCAAAGGCAAACTGGTCCTGACTTAACGTACCTAGTTTATCACCCGGCGTAAGAGAAACGTTTCCAGACGTTGGCGCTAGCTCACCGCTCATAATTTTCATAAGCGTTGATTTACCGCAACCATTGGCGCCGATCAAACCATAGCGATGGCCATTACCGAATTTTGCCGAGATGTTTTCAAACAAAGGCTCAGCGCCGAATTGCATTG
>JBNMOT010000142.1:0-8532 GCA_051275515.1 Oleispira sp.
TGAGTTTTATTCAGATATTGATGAGCCCAATAAAATGGACTCAAAGCCATTTTTTACTTTCAATGTAGTTTAGTTTCAGGACCATCAAGTTAAAGAGTTAAAAAAATTCACAAAGTCCGCTTTTTCACTTGACGACATACTTACAACCGCAAGTACACTTAAATATACTGGTTCTATCAAAAAAATCCTTGAAGAAGAGCTGGCTAACCCTTCTGAGCCATTTGTAAGATTCTTTGCATCACAAATATTTGATGGCAGGCTTACAAAACCAGTAATGGAGCAATTTACAAAGATAGTTCAAGAAGCTCGTAAACAATTCGTAAATGAGAAAATAAACGAACGTCTTACATCTGCACTGTCAGCAAATGAAACACAAAACGAAGCTACAGTAACTGAAAATCAAGAAGAGCCTGAAGATAATAATACAAGTGAAGACGGCATTATTACAACGGAAGAAGAAATAGAAGCCTTTAATATTGTAAAAGCTATACTTCGTCAGTCAGTTGATGTGAAGCGCATCACAATGAGGGATACAAAAAGCTATTGCGGTATTCTGCTTGATGATAACAACAGAAAACCACTATGTCGTTTTCACTTCAATTACTCACAAAAATATATTGGAATTTTTACTCAGAAAAAAGAGGCAAGATTTGAAATCGATTCTGTAGATGCGGTCTTTGATTTTGCAGATCAAATTAAGTCAACAGCAGCAGAGTATTTAAATAAATAATTTGCCTAACAAAAAAAAATACACTCAGAAAGGCAAAAGCTACGCTCCTCGTACCTCGTCATTTCACTTTTGCCTTTGGGTGATTTTAGCCGTTAACTTTTAAATGTGAAAATGCTATATCACTATACGAACTTTCAGGGTCTGCTGGGTATTTTAAGTGGAAAAAGTATATGGGCTAGTCACTTCGAGTATTTAAATGATTCTAGTGAATACCGCCAGGCTATCGGCTTTGCCAAAACATATTTTGGAAATATTTATATGGAAGATGATTATTTGGCGGCTTTTGGCTGGACAGTTAGGGATGCCCTAGAAAATATGAAAAAACATGATGTATATGTGGCTAGCTTTAGCGAGAAGAAAGACCTTTTGAGCCAGTGGCGAGGCTACTGCCCTCAAGGTGGAGACGTTTGTATAGGTCTTGATAGAACTGCGATTCAAGGGTTTTGTGACACAAAGGGCTACCACCTTTCTAAATGCCTTTATTCACACAGCGAACAAGAAAAATTATATCTCAGTTACTCAGTGAATGTTTCTCAAAGTTTCCTAAACCACCAATATCAAGAAATGAATATGAATCAAGAGATTCAAAAGGGAAGGTAGATCATGAGATGGGGTATCAAGAGTTTGTTTCATTAGATGAAGGCAAGGTTCAAGCTAACGCTGCGGTAAATACTTTTACAAACAAAATTATAGAGCTTGCTCCAAGGGTAAAGAATTTTGGCTTCCATGAAGAAGTTGAATGGCGCATTGTTGCTACTGACCCAGATAGTGAGTTACAGTTTCGAGCTGCAAGCTCTCATTTAATTCCGTATATTCATCTGCCAGTATTTGAGAATAGAAGCTCACCTATTAAGGAGATCATTGTTGGGCCTAATCCAAACTCACAACGGTGCATCAGTTCAATTGAAAAGTTAGTCCAATCATTTAACCTTGAGCGCGTTGAAGTAAATGAATCTCAAATTCCATTCAGTAGCTGGTAAAGTTATTGACAGAACTCGAACTCCAAGACTCGCTCCGCTCGTAGAGTCTGATTTGAAAATTTGCTCATTAAGTCTAAATTTTCATACTGCTTGATTGCTTTACAAACCTGTTCTTCTGAAGGTCGAAATGATGCAACAATAGAAAATCACGTAGAATCAAAAATATTCGCTTCTTCGTCGCTACGGTTTCTCCTCTGCTGAAGTCAGGTGTTCGAGCGTCACTCGGCTAATCTTCCCTGTAAGCAAACTCACCCGCCCCTAAAATGTAATTCTCAATTAATTTTGAGCGCTGCGCATGCCATTTATCGATTTCATCTAGGCCTACTTTTAAGCGAGCGAGCTTTGCCCTTTCATGTTCTTTTTGTTTATGCGCTCCCAGCCGTTTGCTTGTTCCTTTTGGCCGGCCTTTAGGATTACCGGAAACACCTTTTTGAAACATAAAAACCACCTTTGTTTAGATTGATAAAAAATTCAGCTGTCTAAAGTTTAACGCTGTTTCCAATTGTTTCCAAAATTCCCCAATACCGAAACACTAGACGCTTATGCGTAACTATATGCACAAGTTGTATACGAAAAACTTTTCGACCAAATTTCTGTGAATGGCTAGGTACAGGTACACGTAGGTCTATTTAAAAATGAAGGCGGGGGTGGGTCTTCACTCTCACTAACTAAATGTAATCGTAATGTTAGCATCAGTGAGCGCCTGCCTGAACGTGGCGTCTGCCGCCTCACGCTGTGCCACTGATGTCGCTCTGTGCTGTTCCATGTGATACTCAAGAATGGCTCGCTCAAAAGGTCTGAATAAGTCTGACCTACGCTTATCCAAGCGTTTATCCAAGTCCTTTAATAATTTATCAGCAGCTATCCGCAGATATTTAGTCGGCATTTCTTCCGGCCGGCACGTAACGCACCTCGATACCTCTCTTAATACCACTGGTAATACAGTCGGTTTCATAATCTATCTCCTTTGTAATTAATAGCAGGCCAGTGTTATTTCTCTGGGAACAACATATATGATGTTGTTCCCTATGCTAGTTTAAGCCTTTGTTAGAGCTAATTCAGTTTCAGGCCTTATTAAAACTGGCTCCTTGCACGGCGCTGAGGGAGCCACCGCAATGTATACATAGTGTTTAGAGGGTCCAGTGCTTGTGTACACGGTGTGCGCCCCGTTCTAAACAAACGCTTTTTTATATGTTTTGGTTACCCCCAAAACCCCTGCTTGGTTAGTTTCCCAACCTATAGGGTTGGGACTAACCAACCAAGCTGGCTTGGTTAGACTTGGTTAATTTATTTTCTGAATTAACCAAGCTGCAACCCCCGCCCCCTCTACCGCTCCATGCTTTTCAGCTTCCGCTTGGTTAGCACTTGGTTAGCGTTTTTAGTGCAATTAACCCAGTAGCGCTTGGTTAGCGTTTTAGAGGCAATTAACCAAGCTAGAAACGCTTTTTATCCAACTATTTAACCGGAGCCATTCAGCACCCGCAGCGGTTATTTCACGCCGTCTTTTAGTTGTACCGCCCGCCGATGTAACGTAATTACATTCTTCAGCCTTACTCAAGGCCCCCCTCACCTTGCCGGCAGTCACCCCTAACGCCTTAACTAGATCATTGCGGCTCATAACTGGGTCACCTGCTAACGCTCTCAATAAACTAAACATAAGCACTTTTTCTTCATCAGGTAACGGTGTGCTCGTAACCGATACCGCCAGACTAGTCACCGCATCACCGTCACCATCAACACCTAAGGCATGCTCAACAGCCTTAAAAGTTAATGGTTGCGGCTTTTTAGCATCTTTAATTTTCTCGCAAACCATTGTGGTTTCCAGTGCATCACCATCACGTGCTACGCGGTAAACAGAGTCTGCACCGGCCTTCATCGCATACGCTCCACGCAAACCATTGCCAGCAGCTTTACCCGTGTGATGCACAATCAAGATAGCGCAATTGTTAGCGGTAATAATCGCATCTAGTTCCGCCTGAAAACGCCCAAAATCAGTATTTGAATTTTCATCCCCGCTGTAGTGCCTACTAAACGTATCGATAATCACTAGAACTGGTGGCTCTGGTAGCGCGTCTATTGCGTCCTGAACAACCGCCCGATTATCTGTGTTAGCCAAGTCAATCGATGTGCCTGAAATATGTAACGGCGCTTGTGTCTCACTAAGATTTATTCCCCTGTCTTTCTCCCATGCCGAAATACGTTTTTGAATGCCTGCTTGCGCTTCACCACACATATAAACCACTGTGCCCGTTACTGGCTTTTTTGCATCGCCCCAGTTCACCTCACCAGCGATAGAACACGCTATGTCCAAAACGATAAAAGTCTTAAACCCTTCTGAATCGCCGTAGATGAAATTTATTGATTCCTTTGTCATGTAACCCTTAAGTAACCAATCAGGATTGACCACGGGCAAAACTGAGTATTGGGTTAATGAAAAAGCATTGCGTTTTTTGTCAGGAGTATTGAATTTATCAATTGCACTTTGCGCCCTGTCAGGGATTTGCACCCAACGCTCAAGATACTTGTGACTGCCTATCACACCATGCGTTTGCATAGATGCTTGGACGTTAGCGATAATGTCCTTTAAAGGCATTTTTAAACCGGCGTAATGAGAAGTCAGGCTGACGATGCCCTGATGATAAGTGTCGTTAGCAAAGCCTTTGAATATTTTGTCAAAATTGAATGGTGAATGAGCGTCGTGTAAACGCTCACCACTCAGGTTGTCCAACAACCCTGCTATTTTTGCATTGGCTGGTGCATTGACCAGTGCGAGGGGCGCGGTATCGGAGAGCTCATCACACTGGTCGATGTGACAGCCTTTAATTTCAAGCATATCGAACAGCCCCGCTTCTTCTTTAGGTTCAACAACACCAAAATAAAACGCCTGCGATAGGGTGTAAGATTCTCTAGCCGCTATACCACCCAACAAATTATCGGCCCGCTGCACCATGCGCCTGCGCTCATTGCGCATGTGCTCAGTGCTACCAACAATATCTTCGCTAAAGGGCAGCAGCACGCGCCAGCGAGGTCTTTCTTTAGTGTGACTGGCCGAGGTATAGATCAATGCCTCAATGTTGTTAGCTTTGAAAATAGCTGCAGCTTCTTCAGGGGGCATCACCCCCGCGTCGTAATCTATTTCACATCCCGACACAGCCATGACATTAGCGTCATGTCGCAAACAACCTTTTTTGCTTTTGTTAAACCCAAAAAGCGCGAGCTTTATAAAAATGCAATCCGCTTTACTCTTGACCGGCTCTATGTTGTCCAACCGATCAGCCACCCCCTCGCTCGTTAAGTGTTCAACGGTTTTACGTTTGGCGAAACTGTTAGGAAAGGTGGTCACTGGGAACTGACGTTCTGCTTCTTTTGGTTTATTCATAATCACCCCCGAGACTAAACCGCAGGGCGGGTGGCGGCTAATGCACCCCGCACCCTTGTCTGCGTAGTGGCGTCCGGCGACACGTTACATAGTTGGGTCTTGACCCATGCCACGATGTCCACTTCTCGAAATACGGCGGTACGACCTAAGTACCTCGGTGATGGGAAACCTAAATAATTGATCGCTGCCCAACGTTTTATAGTGTTGGTCGAGCGTGAGAGGCGTTTGGCAATGTCTTTATAGGTCAGGTACTGGTCTAGGTTTGTGCTTGTGTTCATTAAATTTCTCCCGAAGTAGATCTGCTTACTGCAGCTGGAAGAAAGTGTAGAGAGAATAAAAGTTGCGCGTTAGCAGCCGCAACAAATAAAGTTTAAATAGGGGATCAGGCTGAGGACTTAAATTGTTTCTTTTGGTAAAAGGGCCAAAATAAAGGTTTGAAACCATCCTTTTAAGAACGGCTGATTACCTTTTTAATGATTTTTTCCGTCTAATAACCTCTTTCGTGAGTTCCTTTTTTGATAACGTACCCCGATAAAATGTTTTGTCTACTGATAGGTTTAACTCACGTTTGGCTTGTGCGAAAGTTTTTCCTCCTGACATGTGTCCCAACATTTTTTCACGTACTTCATGTTTGAACATCTTGTGCCTTTTTTTAAAATCGTTCTTGTTCCACTCCGCCCCTATTTCCCTACCGTTGATTATCGGTGCAGCCAAAACGATATCGGCCGCAGCTTTTGCGTAAGCTGCTTTAGCTTTATCCCTACCGACTTTAGCCTTAGTGATATCAGCTTCAGCCTCAACCAGTCCGGCTTTAGCTTTAGCAAAATCAACAAGACTTTGGTCGAATAATTCTTCCACCATCCCTGAGTCAGACATTAAGCGGTATTCCAAGTGGCTTAAATTTTGTTGCTTAGCGTCCGCCGCTTCAGAATCACTGAGTGGGTTATCAATCAAAAGCGCCCTAGCTTCATCACCCAGATACGTATCCGCGTCAGCCATCGACTCTAACCAAGTGAGTAAGTCACTTCTATTCATTGCTGATCCTCCTCTTCTTGAGTTACCGGCAAAAGTTCAAGGGGGTTGTCGTAGGCATCGGCTAATAAAATCGCAGCTGCTTTTCTTTGTTCTATATGAATGGCGTGATCATAAGATTCACTTGTGCCTTGAATCTTATGATTCAGCATTTTTTCTCTTATATCGAAAGGCACGCCCATATTGGAAAGAAAAGTTGTAAAACTCCTGCGCAGGTCATGCGCCGTTAAATCTTTATCTAGTTCAAGCGCGACTACTCCCGCAGCATTGGGCTGCTGCATCCGCGTTAAAGCCTTGGTCAATGCTTTACGGGCAAGTCCTCCCATCAGTAGGCCGCTACGCCCAGTTAGCTCCTGAAGACGGCTCAATAAGGCGATTGATTGAGGGGCAAGATGAATGGTAAGAGTTTCGCTGGTTTTAGTATTGGCGGCGGGCAGGAACCACGTTTCTTTTTCAAAATTGATGTGCTTCCACTCAGCCAATAAAAGCTCGGCTGATCTAGTCCCGTTCAGCATTAGTAATTTAAGGCCAATTTTGGAACGCTCCTGCATGCCAGAATTATCGATGGCCTTAAGCAGTAGCGGTACTTCGTGCCGGCTTAGGTGGCGTTTGCGGATAGTCTTTTTGAACTTGAACGTGTTTTTGGTGAACGACGCTGTGGGGTCTATTTTCATCCCCGCTTCACCGGTCGAGACGCACCACTTAAAAAAGCTAGAAAAATAAACTGATGCTTTTCTGGCGGCGCCATGACCGTTATTTTCCTTGATGGCGGCTATGGCGGCATGGATTGACTTAGGCTCAACATGGACCAGAACTTTGCCCTTTAGCTCAGGCAGAATAAACCGATTGAAAATATCAATGACGTTTTCTGGACGGGCTAAACCTTCAAGCTGGTTCCGGTAATAAGCGTCTATGACATCTTCAATTTTACTGGCTGTTTTAGCGGCTTCTATTACCGCTGTTGCTGTGTTTTTATCGCTGGTTTCTTTTGCCGCTACGCCTTGGGTTTTATATTCGCCTTTTAGTGCTGCGGCCTGTGAAATGGTTAGTCCATCGTTATGACTGCCCAGTGTAATTACTCGACGCTTGCCGGACTCTTTACAGGTGATTCGGGTGACGAAAGATTTAACGCCAGTGGGGTATACACGGAGGGTTAAGCCAGCTCGGTCTTTAATCTTCATATCAAACCGGATGTCTTTTGTTTTTAAGTTCCCGATCTGAATGTCTGTTGATATAATCTGCATCGCCATTACTAAAGTCTCTTTTTAGTGTGGTTAGCCTCTTACTGGTTGTCGCCGGTAGGGGGCTTTTTTATGTCCCAAGGAGCCATTAAGGAGCCATTGGGGTTTAGTTGAGATGCAATGGTAATGTTTAAGATGGGTCGATGTCAATCGTTTAGTTTTGTGCCACTATCCTCTTAAAGTCATATTTATAGGGGCTTAATGGTTAAAATGGAGTGGTAATGGCACCGTGTAAACGGTACAGGGGCTTTTACTCATAATGATGGGGTCCCAGGTTCGAATCCCGGTGTTGCCACCATATTGCCATAAAAAAAGCCACTTACCCAAGTGGCTTTTTTTTACCCTCCAAAACCAATCTTAGAAAAATAATAGTGTTGACATATCAGGTATTTTTTAATCTTGAGAATACGTTACAACCAAATTGTAATGGGCCATTTTAAATGAGTATAAATATGAGGCTCCATCAATACATTCACTAGATTAAACAACTAAATAAATTAATAATCATCGGTTACTAAAGCATTTTTTTGTTATTTATCCACAACCTTAAAATACTCAACTCACTGCCTTTCATAAAGCCACTTGCTCACACAATTTGGTCTATGAATTTTTTATTTTCCACCCATAAAGCAGACAAAATTCAGAGTTTCAATTATAGCCACTAGGGACTGCTAAAGAAGTATCGTAACTTTAGGTTTGACTAAGGCTTTTAAGGATAAACGGGTGACTTCGAATTTTATCCTCAATCATGCAGTAGCCGTAGAGAGGATTTTAAAAGTCTTCGATGATGTTTAGCGTCTGTAAAATGCATAAAAAAATCATGGGCTAGATAGAAATAACTATCAAGCTCATTACATATTGGACAAGTCTGTTGACCACATAAATCACAACCTGTAAGATTAAATCCATCTGTCTGATTAAGTGCTAAATATAAAGTTCTGTTCAGGCTCTACTAACGGACTAAATTTTATGAAAAACTTTCTAAAGGTAGCGTCGATCATTGGGTTGACGTCGATCACTCAACTCGCTTATTCGACCGGAAACACAGCGAGTTATGATATTGGTGATACCGGACCTGCTGGAGGGATAGTTTTTTATGTTACTGATGGTGGTAAACACGGCCTTGAAGCTGCACCGCATGACTCGCCAACTGTAGCGTGGGGATGTTTT
>JBNMOT010000143.1:0-8469 GCA_051275515.1 Oleispira sp.
TCAGTCATGCCTTAAACCTCGACCTTAATCACAGCACTGCAGATCAAACTCTTGATGTCACCGAACAGTTAATTGACGTCAACGAAGGGATTACATCTCGTGCCATTGAAGTGGAAGAAGACGGTCAGCTTGTTATTCAAGCAGCAGACTTACTGCTTAACGACAATGATGTCGATGGCGATATTTTATCTATTTTAGCGGTTAGCGCGACAGATGATACTCATGGTGAGGTATCACTAGACGAAGATGGCAATGTAGTATTTACGCCTGAAGCAGATTATAACGGTCCTGCCTCTTTTGCCTATACGGTCACAGACGGTAATGGCTCTTACGATACGGCAACCGTGTCGGTAAACGTTACCCCAGTCGATGATCTTCCTGTTGCTCCAAGCTTGAGTCTTAATGTTGATGAAGATCAGGTCTTGGTCATTGACCCTGCTTATATTTTAAGTCAAGCCAGCGATGTGGATGGTAATCAACTCTCGCTAGAAAGCCTGTCGCTAAAACAGCCTCAAAATGGCAGTTTACAGTTACAACAAGATGGTATGTACCACCTTATTACACCGCCTGACTTTAATGGGTTAATCGAGCTAGATTACCAAGTATCTGATGGTAACAATGTGGTTGATGGCGGTATGAAAGTCGATGTGTTGCCGGTTAATGATGCCCCGTTTAATGGCGGCAATGCGCATTTAACCACTTACGAAGACGGAGCTTTCACTTTTAATGCTAATGATATGTTGGATTTGTTTGGTGATATTGATGGCGATGATTTAGTTATTTCCCGCATCATTAATGCTGACGGTGACGAAAGCGGAACCCTTGAAGATAATGAAGATGGAACGTGGACATTTACGCCAACCAGTGACTATGCAGGTATTGCTGAATTGCAAGTAGAAGTGAGTGACCCTGATGGGTTAACCACCCTGCTGACCATGCCTGTTTTTGTCCGCCCTATTGCCGATGGTGCGGTGATAACAACAGATCATGATGGACCTCTTGTTTTTGACGAAGATACCACGGGTTTACTGGGTTTGAATGTCGATATGATCGACTCGTCAGAAGTCTTAAGCCATTTAGTTATCACAGGTTTCCCTGTCGGATTTGAAGTTTCTGATGGTGTACATTCTGTGATGATCACAGAGCTCGGACAAATTGTTGATGTTACTGAATGGAGTTTCAATGATCTTTCGATTACTCCACCACAAGATTTTTCTGGTAACTTTTTCATTACTGTTTCGGCAACGACTGCAGATTATGGTGAAACCGCATCAAGCCAAATAACACAACCGACAGATACCTATGCAGACTTCGATGTGGCTGAAAGTGGGGCGTTAACTCTTACCACGGCCGATCTTTTAGCGATGGCTGATGATATTGAAACCTCACCTTCAGATGAAATACACGGTGTACACCTTATTGATCGCAGCCAAGGGGAACTGGTTGATAACGAAGATGGCACATGGTTATTTACTCCAGCTGATGGGGTAGGCGCTAACGTTGATTTTGCTTATCAAGTAAATCATGACGGTGAAAAGAGTGATGTGCAAAGCGCTATTGCTGTTAATGATGCTGAACCAACGAATACAGCTCCGATAAATACAGCCCCAGTCGTTGATGCTGTTGTAACAAAAGAAATAGAATCCGGAAACACCCTCACTTTTAATGACGACGATATGCTGGCACAGCTGTCAGACGCACAAGGCGATACACTTAGCATCGAATCAGTTCAATTAATTACAGGTCAAGGTGTGTTAGAAACCAACAGTGAAGGAACGTACACGTTTACTCCCGCTGAAGGTTATACAGGGGAAGCGCATATTGCCTTCGTTGCGACTGATGGTGAAGAAAGTGTTCGCAGCCATTTCACTGTTAATATTAATGAAGCAGAAGACGATTCATCCGAACTAAGTAGTGATTTCATTCTGGATGAATTCGGCGCCTTACATTTGGTTGAAAATGATATCTTGGCTGAGTTGAATCTCGATCTATCATTTGATGTTACGTCGGTGGATTACAATGGTGATGACGGTACTTTGGTCGAGAACGGTGACGATAATTGGGTATTCTGGACTGATGATGACTTCAGTGGTCCGTTGGATCTTGATGTCAGCACGACAGACGGTGAAAGTGTAGCGATGCATTCGTTACAGCTTGATGTAGCAGAATATGAAGATCCTTCACCAGCCGCACGTCAAGCTGATGAACCTTCTACACAAGAGAATCATGATACACAGACTGTTACGTTAGATGCACAAGCCGCGCAAGATAACGACGCTACTAACGATAATGAGGCTGACATAACAGCAGCACCGGGTAGTACGGTACGGATTGACATTCCTGATGATGTGACAGCTAACTCCGATGTTGAACAAGTTGAAATTAGTAACCTGCCAGAGGGCGCGACTATTTCAAATGGCATTTTGAATGACGACGGTTCGTATACGATCAGTGGTAATTTATCGCGACCAGTGAAGATAGAGCTTGCCGATAAAAATGAAGGAAAAGAAGAAATTACTTTTGAAGGGCAGTCAGAAATGGGTACACCGATTGAAGGTGCGACTGGCACGGTAACGATTGAAGTGGATGATGACCATGCTATGCACTCGGGACATCGAGGCAATGATAATTCACGCGGTATGCATGATGAAGATGACTCAAAGGGAGATTGGATGCAGGGCGATAACCGCGACCAAGGCGTTGATGCTATGGATGATAGTGCATCATATGAAAACGATGAACATACAACGCAACAAGATGAATCTAACGTGATGGACGACAATTATTAATATAGGTAACTAGACGAGGTTAATTAAATAAGCAACTATACGTTTAACAGCGTGTAGTTGTTTTTGTTTATTTATTATATGAATGTCTCAATACTTGACGATACTATTATATATTGTTTCTTTATAATGACTTAAGATATGGCGACATAAATAAAACATTGGATGTGAATATGTTGGCTCGATTAGGAATGGTTATACAAGCACTATTAGCGACCTCAATATTCTATTTGGGTTACACCATTTATTCATTTACCAGTGCGGTGACGACGGTTGTAGATACTTACCCTCAATTAATGAACGATATAAATGAAACTGCAGAGAAACTGGAAATAGAGCAGTGGCTACGGGTAGCAAAGACGTTTGAAGAAATCACTCCACAGGCATTAACACTTGTCGCCGAGCTGAAAAATACGATCAATGACGTTAATCAAACTGTTTCTTCGGTCGATCAAAAAATTCCGTTGGTATTAGAGGAAGTTAAAGTAATCAGGATTGAGACAATTCCAGCTGTTTTGCATGAATCTGAGCAGTTGCGTAAAGAAGTCCCGATTGTTGTCGCAAAAGTAGATGAGATTGTTGAAAAAAGTGAGCAACTGACAGAGCAAGCCACAAAAGGTGCGGTGAAAGGGGTAATATTATCGCCTATAAATTTAATCCGTGAAGCAGGTACAGAGCTTAAATCTAAAGTGAATGAATAGGGCGAGGGTATAATGTAAATAAATAGTATTCGAATAGAAGTATTACCCCCTTGATTTCATATGTTTATCTTCTAAAGTATTCAGGCTGTTCTATTATTCGACGTATTGTATATTTATTATGATCCCGCTTACACTGCTAAATATTGGCTATTAAACTAATGGTTACTCTTATGTATCCTTTAGCATGATGATGTTAAAGGATAAATTGTATATTAAATGGTTTGCTAATTACTCTTATGATAAAAAATATCGCGTTATTACTAAACTTTTCATTAGTATTGCCGCTACATTAATATAGAAAAGTTATATATTAGCCATTATAAAACAAAAAAGTCTTGTGTAATAACCACTTATTAAAAATGGTCTGAAAAGGCTGTTGATTTATTTTACAGCCCTTATTGTGTAGTGAGAGTACGTACCAAATGAAAATAAAACATAAATTACTTTGCCTAACAGGATTATCGGGTTTTGCCTTGTTGTTCGTGTTAGCAGTAACGAACCTTGCTAATGAACGTATCATGAAAATTGATCAAACGATTACAGATGTAAAATCGTTAGAAGTTTCACTGCTAAATTTACGTCGAAATGAAAAAGATTTTTTGGCACGTTTAGACTTGAAATATCAAAAGAAATTTTTGGGTAACTATTCTGTGTTTGAAAATAAGGCACAAACTCTGAGTGCCGAACTGGATGAGCTATCGGTAAATGTACCGAACTTGAATAACTTAATGCCCAAGATGCAAAACTATAAAACGAGTTATCTTGAGCTGATTCGAAGCTACCAAACCCTTGGTTTGAAACATTCTGAGGGGCAGTATAAAGCGATGTTCGAACAGTCTGATAGCCTGATGGAGCATGCTGTTCATGAAGGTGTAAACGAGAATGTTGTTTATTCGCTTATTCTTAAAGCAGAACTGTTTGCTTTTTCAGATGAGCGTAAATATCTTGATGATTACCGTAATATATATAAGAAGCTTGGTAGCATTCAAGATTTTGATCTAAAAGAAGCGCTTGTTCAGTTTAACCATACATTCAATCAGATGAGTGAGCAAAAGGCGCTGATTGGTTTTTCTCACGATGAAGGGTTACGAGGTCAGATCCGTACAGCATCTCATCAAGTTGAAGCGATGTTCTCTGAACTGGAAAAACAGCTAGATAGCGAGTTAACAGAAGCTAAAAGCCGTGTAATGACCATAATAACGGTCTCTGTTGTGATAGTGGTTATCATGTTGGCTGTGTTGTCATTGTTTATTAGTAACGGTATTCAACGAAGCATCAACAATCTCAGTAACTTGATGTCAGAGATTTCCAGTAGCCATGACTTAACCCGTGTAGCAGATGAGAGCGGTAAAGATGAGCTGGCCGAGATGGCGTCTAATTTTAATGGTCTTTTAGCGAGTGTGCGTCAGCTAATTGGTAACGTTCAATCAACGATCACCGAGTTGGGTGCAGCCTCTGAGCAGTTACAACAAAATAGTCAGGCGACAGAATCCGCTTTAGCTCAACAACAGTTACAGACAGATTCGGTAGCCACGGCAGTGACTGAAATGGGAGAAACGGTCAAGGAGATTGCGTCCACGACAGAAGGTGCAGCCGCTAATGCCAATAGAAGTAATCAAGCTGCGGATTCCGGTCTGGCTGAAATCAAATTAACGAAAGAGCATATTACTTCACTGTCTGGTGAGTTAGCTAAAACAAGTGATGAAATTATTAGCTTGTCAGAGCTTTCAGTAAATATTGGAACAGTGCTGGAAGTGATCCGTGGTATTGCAGAACAAACCAACCTATTGGCACTGAATGCAGCCATAGAGGCGGCACGAGCTGGCGAACAGGGGAGAGGGTTTGCAGTTGTGGCAGATGAAGTGCGTACACTTGCTTCCCGTACTCAGCAATCTACCGAAGAAATTTCAGCTATTATTAGTTCGGTTCAAAATCAGACAGGGGTTGTTGTTGAGCAAATTGCAAGTTGTCGCACGCAAGGTGAGCAGAGTGTTGAGCGGGCTAATAGCGCTGAAATTAAGATTGAACAAATCATGGATGATATGCAGCAGGTATTGGACAATAGCACCCAAATTGCAGCCGCAGTAGAGCAGCAAAGTATTGTGGCTGCCGATATTAGCCAGAATGTAACGTCTATTCGTGATATCACCGAAGATAATTCAAATGCTGTACATCAGAACTCTCAGGCTGCCAGTGCGATTGCAGAGCAAACGAGAGAACTAGATAAAGCCATTGCCAGCTTTAATGTTTAGGTAATGACATTACCTTGGTAAAGCACTTCTCAAATACGTAATCCTCGGAAAGGTCGCCTCAGGCGGCCTTTTTTGTATTGTTCGCTCTCCACCTTTCCATCAGCTGTGTATTAAAACGCATTGGCGTACTGATACCCTGCCATCGTAAATTGCTCTTGACGTTTTAAACACTGCATTGTTGTTAACGTATGTTTCCTTACCATTGGTTTCAATATCCTTATAGTAGTTTTTTAGTGACTATTTTCTAAAAAATCAGCAAGATAAGCGATGTCAGCGCTGGCGTTTTTTCAGTATTTAAGAAGAGATCTGACTATGAACGCTAAATCAATAAACAAACATCTTCCTTTTTTTATCGAAAAACGGCTAGATTCCTTCATTCAGGATCTAATTGAGCCGAATGAGAACAAGAAGCATCTAGTCTTGGGCAAAAGGCCGCCTGAAGGGGCTGTGGTTATGCAAAGTAACGATTACCTTTCTTTGTCTCATAATCAATATATCCAGTCTGCACACCGGCAGGCGATCTCAGAGCATGATGATAACGTCGTCATGTCTGCGATATTCCAGCAGGATCAGAGTTCTAAACCCGAATTTGAAACGCAGCTGGCCCACTACTTGGGAATGGGGAGTTGCTTGTTGTCCCAGTCTGGCTGGGCAGCCAATGTGGGACTGCTCCAAACCATATGCGCTCCGAAGATTCCGGTGTATATCGACTTTTTTGCCCATATGTCTTTGTGGGAAGGCGCGCGTATTTCCGGTGCTGACATTCATCCATTCAGGCACAACAATGTCGCTCACCTGCGCAAGCAGATCCAGCGGTATGGTGAAGGTATTATTTTAGTGGATTCCGTCTACAGCACTATCGGTACCATCGCCCCCCTGGAGGCTATCTACGAAGTAGCAGAAGAATATGGCTGTGCGCTGGTTGTTGACGAATCACACTCGTTGGGGACACATGGACCCAATGGTTCAGGGTTAATCAACGAACTCGGAATACGGGACCGCGTTAACTTTGTAACCGTAAGCCTAGCAAAAACGTTTGCCTATCGTGCGGGCGCAATTTT
The DNA here is from genome assembly GCA_051275515.1 of Oleispira sp. Classification (GTDB taxonomy): domain Bacteria; phylum Pseudomonadota; class Gammaproteobacteria; order Pseudomonadales; family Oceanobacteraceae; genus Oleispira. Next base: position 6,801 of record JBNMOT010000143.1, read on the forward strand.
GGGACCAGAAAAGTTGGTTCAAACCCTGCCATTTATTGCTTACCCTGCAATATTCAGTTCAACGGTTTTACCTCAAGAGGTTGCTAGACTGGAATCAACACTGAAGGTAATTCAACATGCTGATGAAAAACGCAGGCGGTTGTTTGAGCGGGCAAAAGCATTAAGAGTCGGTCTTAAACACATTGGTTTCACTATTCGCAGCGAATCACAAATTATTGCTCTGGAATGTGGCAGCGAGAGGAACACCGAGCGGGTCCGAGACTTTCTTGAAGACCGCAATGTATTTGGTGCTGTATTCTGCCGCCCTGCCACAGGTAAAAACAGAAATATAATCCGTCTATCCGTACATGCTGATATGACGGAAAAGGATGTTGATCACGTACTGACTGTATGCCAAGCAGCTTTTGATAGTTCGGCGTTGGAATTTATTTGATTAAGTTATAGCCCCTCCCCAAAAAAAGGACCTGCATAACGCAGGTCCCTTCCTATTAAACCAAGTCGGCGATTTTTTTTAACAGCAGATCTTTGTTTGCGGGCTTAACGATATAATCTGATATGCCTGATAATTTGATTGAATCCAGAGCGATTAGCGATACATTCCCTGTATGGGCAATGATTGGTACCGTAGAAAACCCCTTGTTTGATGCCCTGATAAGGCGTGAAGCTTCTATGCCGTCTAGCTCTGGCATCTCGATGTCCATGAGGATTAGATCTACAGAATCGGTCTCTAACGCTTCAATGGCTTGCCTTCCTCCTTCAAACTGGATGACATCAAAGCCCTGTTTTTCCAATAACACGGCCGTGAGTTTACGTAAGGACTCGCTGTCATCCACGACCATGATAGTGCGCCTGGTGTGTTCTACAGTATTTTGGGGTTGAGCCGGTTCACTTACATCTTCATGGGGGTCAAACAGCAAACCGTTAATGATTGAGTCGGCATTATTTAGCCACGTTTTTGTCTTTATCCAGACTGGGGTGACCCCCAGTTTTTTATAGTGTTGTACTGGGTGATGGAGCAAGTAAACAATGTTGGATTTGGTAAATGACAGCAATGACTCGATACGATCTAGATGATTGTGCCGTGTGTCCATACTATCTAAATCAATAAGAAGAAGATCATATTCATATTCCTTTTTATCCAGCATGGCTGCTACATCCAGCACTATCAACTCAAAACCCAGAGAGTGGCTCACATCTTGAGTTCTGGCAATCAGGCTCTCATTGTCACTCACCAGTAAAACGGACTTCTGACTGATTATCTCACCCTGAATCTCTTTGACAGTTTTTGACTGAACCGATGGGAATGTCATCGTAAACTGGCACCCTTCACTAGGCTCTGATTTGCATTGAATGTGACCACCAAATGACACCATCATCTTTTTACAAAATGGCAATCCCAATCCAATGTTACCTGACTTGCCTGTGGTATAAAAATCTTGAAATATCTTTCCAATGACATCTGGAGTGATACCAAGACCGTTGTCTATCACCACGATTTGGTTTTCCTCTTTCCCCGCCTTAAGTATCACATGTATATAGAAATCTTCAGAATTACGGTGATGGAAAGCATTTTTAAACAAATTGAACATGACGTATCGAAGCAATGTACCGTTACCCAAAAACTCAAAATCGCTGCATACATCCAAAGATATGGCTAATCGATCTTTCG
>JBNMOT010000144.1:0-8412 GCA_051275515.1 Oleispira sp.
CAGTTTTGTGCAACGGGTTGACCATAGGCATTTACCCAAGCCCAATCCAGATCGACTAACGGTGTTAATGGCTCTAATCCAGCTGCCTCAAAAATATGCTGCCAGATCGGTAAAGCGCCACTTGCCCCCGTAAAAGGCATGGGTTCATTGTCATCACGCCCCACCCAGACGACACCCAGATGACGATCATCAAATCCCGCAAACCACGCATCCCGCTGATCGTCACTGGTGCCTGTTTTGGCTGCAATTTTAGTCGTATTAAACGTTTGAGCTAAGCGCTTTCCTGTTCCCTGAACCACAACCTGCTGTAACCCGTAACGTAATATTTCAATAAGTTCGGGAGAAAAAACTTGTCGCCCTTCTAAGGCATAAGACGTTAACACCTTATTTTTTCTAGTTGTTAATGCCTCAATCACTCTTGGTTTCATCGCAAAGCCACCCGATGCGTAGGTCTGAAACATTTGAGTGGCCTCTAGCGGTGACATCGACAAAGAACCTAATAATATTGACGGATACGGGGGAATAAATTTCTCTACCCCTAAACGTTCAAACGTAGACACTACCTGGCCAATACCAACCTTCATTCCCAAACGTGCCGTCGCTTGATTTAATGATTGTGCCATAGCATCAACCATAAATATTTTGCCATGATCTTGTTTGTCGTAATTTTTAGGCTGCCATAAACTGCCATCTTGGCCAGCAACGCTCACCGCCTTATCATCCACAATACTCGACCAGTCATATCGACCCGATGCTAATGCCGTTAAGTAAACCGCTGGTTTTGCCAATGAACCAATCGAGCGCTGAGCATCTAAAGCTCGATTGAAACCAAAATACTGCACCCGACGAGAGCCTACAATGGCACGCACTTCTGCCCCATCAACACTGGTCACAACCGCGGCTGCCTCCAGGGTCGGCTTGCTAAATCCTGCCCGCTTTTCTAATTTTGCAACGTGCTGCTGTACTGACTTTTCGGTGGCATGCTGCAACCAAGGATCGAGCGTGGTGAAGATCCTTAAACCCGTATTTTGTAAATCTTCCAGTCGGTAATCTGTTTGTAATTGACGCTTAACCAACTGAATAAAAGCAGGATACTCGCGCTGCCCTGCACGTCCAGACTGAGCGACAAGAACAGGTTTACCCTGTGCATTAATGCGCTCGGCGGCAGAGATAATGTTGAGTTCGCCCATCACATTCAATACCAGATCACGCCTAGAGCGAGCATTTTCAGCCCTACGAAATGGATTGTAATAAGAAGGCCCTTTTATCATGCCGACTAATAGTGCAATCTCAGATAGATCGAGTTGCTGAACATTTTTAGCAAAATAAAAGCGACTGGCTAAGGCAATACCGTGAATCGAACGACGACCCGCCTGCCCTAGATACACTTCGTTAAGATAGGCCTGTAAAATCTCTTCCTTGCTGTAATGCAGCTCTAACAACAAAGCCATAAACGCTTCTTTTACTTTGCGCTGCAGTGATCGTTCGTTTGTGAGGAAAAAGTTCTTCACCAATTGCTGAGTCAAGGTTGAGCCACCTTGTACGGTTCTTCCTGCGGCAATATTGGCTTTCATTGCACGTAAAATGCCTCGAATTGAAATACCAAAATGATCAAAGTAAGCGCGATCTTCTACTGCAATCAAGGCAGCGACTAATGCAGAAGGTACATCCTGCAGAGTAATTAATTCACGATCTTCATTATGGGCAGGGAAAATACCACCAATATATTGTGGCTCGATTCGTACTAAACCTTCCGATTGACCTGCAATAGAGAGCTTATCAATACGACCCAAAGCAAATGACACTCGAATTTTTACCGCACTTTCTGTGCGGTCGGCAAACGAAAAGCCACGGCGATAAATGATCCAGTCACCGCCGTCACGCCCATAGGTTCCTGGCGTAATAACATGGCTGACCGCCTTGTAGTCATTCCATTGTAATTCAGCTTTCAGCTGCTCAGCGGATAATAAAAGACCTGGATACAGCGATAGAGGACGAGCGTATACTTTTGCCGGTAGCGTCCATTTATTGCCATCAAACTGTGAACGTACCTGAGCATCCAAATACACCAGCCAAACCCCTAATGCCAATATCACCAAAATGGATAGGCGCCAAAGCCAAGACCAGACCAGTTGCTTCCAGTTACGTGAACTTTTCTTAGGCTGAACGATTTTGGGCGGCTTCTTTTTAGAAGAAGCCATCGCTTTTTTCGTAGCGGATTTTTTAGTACTAGATTTATTCGCCCTAGTTGGCTTTTTAGCAGTCGTCATATTGCGCGTATGCTAACACAGAGTGACTTAGTCATATGCTCGAGTTCTGTTAAACTGCTGATAAGAAATAATCAACATTCCAACTTGAAGAGACATGACACATGGCTAAATATCACATTTACGGCATCGGCAACGCATTGGTTGATAAAGAGTTTGAAGTTGAAGACAGCTTTTTTTCTGATCTCAACATTGAAAAAGGCATAATGACCTTAATCGAAGAAGATCAGCTGGCTGAACGCTTGGCCGTATTGAAAGATCGGTTTGGTCTTAAAAAGCGCGCGTGCGGTGGCAGTGCAGCCAACACCATTATTGGTGCGAGTTACTTTGGCGCAAAAACGTTTTACAGCTGCAATGTCGCTAATGATGAAGCAGGCGATTTCTATATGAGTGATATGGAAGCAGCAGGTGTTGATACTAATTTAGGCGAGGACCGTGATGAAGGCGTAACGGGTAAATGTTTAGTCATGGTAACCCCTGACGCTGAACGCACTATGAATACCTATTTAGGTATTACGGCTAACTTAGAGCAAAAGCATATTGATGAAGCCGCATTAGCTGATTCTGACTATGTCTATATAGAAGGTTACTTAGTGACTTCGGATCTTTCCCGTGCAGCGGCAATTGCAGTCCGTAAGCTTGCGGAAAAAAATAACATTAAAACAGCCATGACCTTCTCTGATCCTGCCATGGTTCAGTTCTTTAAAGACGGTTTAACAGAAATGATCGGCGATGGCGTTGATTTATTATTCTGTAATGAAGAAGAAGCGATGTTATTTGCCGGTGCCGATACTCTAGAAGACGCCATTAGCTTTATGAAAACTCAAGCAAAAGCGTTTGCCATTACACTTGGCAGCAAGGGTGCTATTGCTTTTGATGGTAAGACGATACACGTAATTGCCGCTAATGAAACCACCGCGATTGATTCAAACGGTGCAGGAGATTTATTTGCAGGTGCCTTTATGTATGCCATTACGCAAGGTCATGATTTTGCCGCTGCAGGACGTTTAGCCAGTGCCGCTTCCTCTAAAGTTGTTAGCCAGTTTGGTCCACGCTTAGAGGCAGAGCAGCATGAACCGTTGAAAGCAGTGCTGTAACTTTGGCACGCGATATACGCTAGAAAATCAAAGATGATATACAAAAAATGCCGCCTTCGAATTTGCCTTTATTCTTAAGATAAAATGCAGGTTACTGAGTGCGGCATTATTAATTGATCGATCCAAAGAATTAAGACATTACTCGCCTGAAAACGCACGTCCCTTTTGGCTAAACTCGCGGATCGAATGATAGATAATCAAACCATGCTTGTTAACTCGGCACTGAGCAAAGCCTTCTTGATCACTGTCTTGTAAGTGTAAAAATATATCAAAATAATCCTTAGTCTCACGACTAGACCTTGAATCGATATAAATATACGCCTCATCGTGCAATGTATATTTAATGAAACCACGACAATGCTCCATGGCATCACCAATATCACCGGCCTTACCCTGCAATTCATAAGGCTCTCTATACAAACCACAACTTGCTAATACACAGCAAATAATGAGAATGAGAAATGAATGTCTAGATTGCATATGCCTATATCCTTATAGATGATGTAAATACATATAGTGCTCAAGAATTAGAACCTTTCGCTTAGTCGATAAAGACCTAACTCAGTACCTTGTCACACTATCATGCTTTTACATCAAAAGGTCTTGGCGGATAGGATGAAATTCATTAGCCGCTTCGATCAAAGAACCTGCGGTTAATTTCGGGACACCGTAAGCTTCCGTAGTGATGCTATATGCGTGATGAACTTTTTTCAATAACAAATCAAAGTCACCATCCCCAGATAATAGAATAATGGTATCGACATCACCAGAAGCTGCTGCTTCCATAACATCGATTGCAATGCCTACGTCCCAGTCACCTTTCGCACTGCCATCACTGCGCTGAATATACGGTTTAAGCTTCACCTCAAAACCAATGTGTTTGAGTGCATCTTGAAATTTTATTTGCTGATCATCGCCTTTATGTATCGCATAAGCGGTTGCCGAGACGATGTCGCCTTGCTGTGCAATTTTCTGCCACAGTTTACGGTAATTAAACGAACGTCCGTAAACATCACGCGTAGTGTAATAAATATTTTGTACGTCAACAAAGATGGCAATTTTTTTCATAATAAAACAGATAACAATACATAAAGAATGGATAAGTCAGAGTATCTTATTTATTTACCTTTATGGGATATATATCGGCAACTTAGAACTGATATTTGGCGCCCACATTCACTGACCTTGATTTACCCGGACGGAAGCCATAAGGCTTAACCCCTGCCGCGTATTGTTCACCTAAAACGTTATCAATGGCCGAATACAGCTGAAAGTTCATCAAAACGTCATAAGAAGCACTGACATCTAATACGGTATGCGCTTCGATGAGCTCACCTCGTGGGATACCGCCCTCGCCAGGTACATTACGCATATCACTCTGATACAAGACCGAAACGTTCACTCGCCAAGCGTCTTTACCAAACCCTAGTTGAGCATTTAAACGATGTTCCGGTAAATAACCAATGCGATAACCCGCCTCAATTACTTGCCCCTGCTCTCCAAACGCACCCGTATTATCGACAAACTGTTCACCAAATTCGCCATAACTGTAGGTATAGCTGAGCAGTGCTGGCAAGGTATACCCTGCTATTAACATGTCTTTATTCCAGCTCGCTTCAAGACCATAAACCTGAGCACTGCCCGCATTAGCTTGTTCGCCAGTTACATTGCTGTCACAAGAACCTTGGGAAAAACTGCAAGTGCCACTGAATTCAGTGTAATCATTTAAAAAGCCGATCACCTCGGCCTTACCACCGAATGCCAAAGAACCTGAGAAACGCGAACCCAATTCAAAATTGGTGCTTTCTTCTGGCTTTGTTTCACCTGCTGCGTTAGCCGTAGCCGCCGTAAAACCTTTATAAAGACCGGCCAATATACCTAGCTCTTCCGAGAGCTGCGAATAAACTCCAATGCCCGGTAAAAAGATCGATTGTCTTAACATATTCTTACTCTCTTTAATTCCGGTTATTTTTCCATAAATGGTTTTCGATGTTTCAATACTTTCATGGCGCAAACCCAGACTTAAAACTGTATTTTCTATGTGTATTTCATCTTGAATATAAATCGCTAAGGCTAACGCATCATTGGTATTACGCGCAGTGGTTTTATAGGTGCCACTAACGGCCTGCAATTCTCCACCCGCTAACGTATTATAATTTTTCTCGGTATGATGACGCTTCACTTGATCTTGATGAATACGCACTCCCACTTCTAACGCATGCTCAAAACCCAACAGCGTTAAATCTTGGTTGAGTCGTGTTTGAATGCCTTGTGAAAAAAATTGGCGCCCATTATTACCAATACGCAACTGTTGTGATTCTCCATTACTAGCAGCGCCCGTTAATACCTCATAGTAAGACTGATAATTAGCGTCTGTGTTATTTCCTAAAATATTAACCAAGCTAAAATCACTGTCATTATTATTAAAACCGCTTAAACGAAACCAATCACGGTCAAACTCATTTCGATACACATCTGTCGTAATCGTTGAGCGCGCTAGCTCTAAAACATGTGTAAATTGATATTGCTGATGAACCCACTCCATATTGTCTAACTGTGAAGCCGAATAACGACGATATGGATCCTGTTCAAAATCATCACGCGTTAATCCTAAATACGTTTCATTTGATTCCTCGTCGGCATAGCCTACTTTTAGCGCAAAAAACTGATTAAACAGACCCCGACTTTGCCAACTGGTTTTCACATTAAAGTCATTACGCACAAAACCGGTATTGTCATCGCCATTATTACCCACACTAGAATCCAAATCTTTAAAACCATCTGCACTCACCCGTAAAGCTTCGATTAAATAACCAACGTTTTCAATCTGCTGACCTTGATAAACGTTGTAACGCTGAAAATTATCACTGCCGTATTGCACGTCTAACTCACCTTGAGAGTCATACGGAATCTCACGGCTCACCAAATTAATTGCGCCACCCACCGTTGCCGGACCATATTGAATCGCTGAGGGACCTTTGAAAACTTCAACCGCACTCATTCGCGAAATATTAGGAAAATAATACGCTGCAGGGGCAGCATAAGGGGCTGGACCGGACAGAATGCCATCTTCCATAATGGTAATTTTTTTACTACGCTCTGGTGATGTGCCCCGCAATCCGATGTTAGGGCGCAAGCCATAGCCATCTTCTTCTTGTAAGTTAACTCCAGGTACGGCGTTTAATACCCGATGAATATCGGTATATTCAAAGGTTTCTAAAGCAATATTATCAATTAAAGTCGCGGATCCCGGTTGCTGCAGTACTTCGTCCTTGCCCCCAGTAATGTAAATATTATTGAGTTCAAAGGTTTCTACAGCGCTGTTTACTGAACTTTTTACTGATACTGCTGCGAAACTTGCGTCAGAGTTTTCAGTAGCGTCTGCCTCAGCAAAAGAGAACGTTGCATAACTCGTAGAGAAAATAATCAAAGAAAAAGAAACGACAACAGGTATGTGATTCAAAATAAGTAATTCCAAAAAAACGGTGACATCACATTTAAAAAATGGGACGAGTTGTTAATACAAAAATCCACAAATACAGCAGCGTATTATTGATAAAAATACCGCTGAGTAATAATAAACTTACAAACCACAACCTGTGACTTTCACAGGGTCTAATAAGTACTCATAGCGGGCATCCGTTAAAGACGTAATAAAGCAGACCAAAGCCTCTACTTCGCCATCGTTCAAGTTTTGCTTACTTTTACCTAAAATTTCATGTGCAATATTGTCATTAATTTCTGCAGCGGCCCAAGGCAGGCCCGTTTCTGGATTGTTAACCCCACCCGCAGACACATTAATAGCAAGGTCTTTAGCGTGTTGATAAAAACGAATTACCGTTTCTAGTTCATTGAAAACACCGTTATGCATATAAGGGGCAGTGACCGCGACATTTCGCAGGGTAGGTACTTTGAACTTGCCTTTTTCAGATTCGCTAGTGACCACTGGATTATTTAACAAACCTGCGTCTAACGTTGTAACACCATTATATTCACGCAACTGTGTATTCACGGGGATACCAATATTATGGAATTCAAAACTGGTAAATAGCTCATTTTTAATTCGAAGAGGCTCTAACTGATGGCAGGCCGCACAGGTTAGATTACTGCTAAAAAACAATACCTGTCCTGTTAATGCCTTTGAAGAAATCGGAAATTCATAATAATTTTCATCACTAAAATTTAAAAAAGTTCTATCATACTTAGAATCAAACGGCGCAAATTCATCGGTTTTTTCAAACTCACCTATGTTTTCAGCCATCGCAGCATAAGCCGTATTGGCATCATCAAAAACATGACTGCCATAGATTTTTTCAAAGCCTTCTATATAAGTCTGGTTTTCTTTTAATCGCTCAACCACCGCGGCCTTACTCGGCATATTCATTTCACGTGCATTAGTAGGCGGCCCTTCTGCCTGTGCTTTTAAATCCACCGCTCTGCCATCCAAAAACTGTCCTCCCATAAAGCCTTCATAAGCACCGATATTAAGATCCGTCATTATCTTGTTAGAGCGCTGACGCACACCTTTATAAAAGTCAGGACTAAACGCGGCATACGCAGCAGTGGGGGCATTACGATCGCCAATTGAGACTTGGTCATCGCCTAATGAACCCGCACCCGCGACTAAACCATGGCCTGTATTGATGCTCGAGTTATTCGTTCTATTATCGATAAAACCTTTGTCGGGGCTATGGCAAGTCGCGCAAGATTGAGTGCGCTCTAGAGATAAGTTTTTATCAGAAAATAATAGTTCACCAAGCTCTGCTTTCGTTGTTTGTGGCGTACTACTCGATGAACCTCCCCCACAGGCAGTTAAACAAATGGCGGTAATACCTAATAACATTAAGCTAAAGAGAAGCTTCGTCATGATCATTCCTACTTGGCGTAATAACTATTTATTTCTAATACACTGATCTTGATATTTTACGAATAAGGTCAAATCCCTAATAAGTTTCGAATACTACTCTATTCCCAAACAAATGTAATGAGATTAATTATCACCAGTTAATCTTATTGCAAATCATTAATATTTGCATTAACGTGTCGAT
>JBNMOT010000145.1:0-8382 GCA_051275515.1 Oleispira sp.
TTTCGCCTTATGCCAGCTACTAGCCCAAAAACCTTCAGGTTCGGGATAAGACGAAACCAATAAGTAGCTCGCTGCAACCACATGAAGTAATATCCAGGGTATTAATATAAAATATTTTAAACGCTTGATGTTTCTAACAGCACGCTCGTCAACCCATTCCTCGCTTTGCACTTTTGCCTCGTAAGTGTTCCTTTGTCTGGTTTGAGCTTGCTCTTGGCATAAATCTGGATTTTGACGTATATAGTCTGCGCAGCCACGTCCATAGGATTTGCGCATTTCTTTGTCTTCAAAGGGGACATAAGCCATAGAGGTGACTTCGCCATTATCATTAAAGACAAAATGCACTTTCGGTTCCGCTCTATAAGTGAAGGTAAATCCTTTTGTTTTATGACGAATGAAAAAAGATGAGTGGCAGGCTTCATCAACTCCAGCGCCGTAAGCCGTATCGAGCATATACTGCGACGTAGCACCCTCGATGTATTCTTGGGCGATTCGGGCAAGAAAACCATCAATTATCAACTGCCTTACCTGGGCATGATAAATATGGCTAGGCCTACAGCTATATGTAAGGCTGCCATCTTCGTTTAGAATATAATCATATTGGGCAACGTCATATTCTATATTATAGCCCCAGCCATATGCGTACTGTAGCTGTTGTTGCACGGCATCATAATGCCGACGGTCTTGCACGTCCAATATGCTGCGACGGCAAGCAGGACAATGATCCCAGAGGTTGCCTGAATAGTTGCAAAAGTATGAATCATAGCAACGTTCGCAGTTTCTCATGTGGGACAAAGATATGCTCAACTTTGTTATTATAGAATTATCTAGCGCTGATTATAACGCAACTGTAAGCACCAGACATCCAATTTTTTGTAAGAGCTATTGTGCCTTAATCTGCAAATTAACGACAAAGCCGCTACAGGTTTTTCTGCCAACACTCAACAGGTCCCAGGCGTGGTACATGCCGTATTCATCTCCGGCAAATAACCAGCTGTATTCGCTGCGCGTCCCCGTCGTATTCAAACCTATTTTGTCAACGAGTCAAAGCAGAAACGAAAACGCCCCAGAAACTCTGTTTTTTTTCGATCTTTATTTAACTTCTACAACTGTGATAACTGATTGATAAACAGAACCAGATACAGGTTAAATGACAGTTTATTTTGACGGAATTTATTTCTTCGTTGCCATTTTACCGACTACTAACATATCAACATCATCGATCATCCGTTCAACCTCTCCTGTGAAATTGAACCCTTGATAACAATCTATTCCACAATTTTTCTTTCTATAATCGCTAGAGCCACTACTTTTAATGACAAGTATAAATTACCTTGATTTTATCTTACCTTACATTAGACTAATAAAATAACTGGCAACTATTAATGAAAATTAATAGGCGTAAAGCTACCAGCCTAAGTGCATTGCATAGGGTCGTGGGGTTGCAATTTATATGGATATTTTTACAACCTTTACTGTGGTTTATTAATTACATCATTTATTAAAGGTTGTGAATGTTTTTCTCAAATAAGTATGTTGTTCAATTTGTTGTTATTTTTTTCCTAAGTGCCTGTGGCGGAGGTAATAGTAGCGATACAGTCTCAAATCCACCACCCTTAGCCACGTCACCTGTAACGGCTTCATGCGTCAACCCTCATTCTGCTGACTACCCTGAATCATATAAGGGTAAATTTGAAACCCCCTCCCCCAGAGGTAAACTTTCTAGTCATATAGTGAGAGGTATTAGTTTTAAAGACTACTCCCCTAGTTGGATTTATGATGGCCTATCCCAGTCTGCACGCGATAATTGTTCCAAAGATGAATATGTAAAATTGATGTATCTTGAAGCATTACAAGCGCTGAGTGCTTCAGGTGCACAAAGGGTTTGGGTTTACAATTATGGTCAGTGGAACGATAGCCAAGAACCATGGGTAGTAGCCGAAGCTAATTATCATACGCCTAAAAAATATGTAGAATATATTGTCGAGCAAGCACGCTCGCTCAACATTGATATTTATTTTTCTTGGCAGTTTACTCAAAACAATATCGATGGAGATATTATTGTTGAGCAAGGTGAGAAACTCACGTTGGATAAGCTTAAAATAATATTAGATGCACATCAAAACAATATGATTATTCAGGCAAAACATGCCCAGAAAATAGCTATAAAAGGTATTTCTGCTGACTGGAACGCGATGTGGCTCACCTTGGATACCAATGAATTAAAAGAATATTATATTGAGCGATTTGCCGGAATTATTGATGATATCAGAGCCAATTTTGACGGTGAGATTACTTGGGGGCAAATAGGCACTGTAATTAATGATCAACGAATATTTTCCAGAGTAGATAGTATTTTAATCAATGCCTTACAGTGCTGCGGCAATCAATTTAACGCTGAAGAAGATGCCAAGCTAACAACGGAACTGGTCAAGCAGAAAACCTTTGAGTCACTGACCAATCAGCATATGCAAATATATTGTGGTGATATTAACCAACCATGCTGGCACGGTACGTCAAATATAGAATTACCGATAACACTTATTATTCAAGTGCAAAGTCGTGAAGACTTTTTTCTCAATGGCTGGAAAGAAGATGGGTTCTGTACCCCTGGAAGTTTAGAAGACGGGACTAAAGTCAGTTGTATTCAGGAAAGTTTTGTCACTGACTTTTCTGTGCAATCAGTTGGCATAGAAGGTATTATGCGAGCGATCGAAGAGCAAGATACCTTTATGATTAACAGCGTCGACATTCATACCGGTTATTGGCTTTCACCAACGCTAACCCCCAGTTTTGAAGGTTTCCCTAACACCTCTCAATCTATCCGCGGTAAACCGGCAGAGGGTATTGTTAAGTATTGGTATACCGGACAAGAATAATTCACCTTATGTTAATGTGCGAGTGTATTAATGTATGAAACTGTAACGTCTTGCAACCCGCGGTTTATCGAACCTAGACTGTGTCAAAACTTCGTAAAGTTTGGAACTGAGAAAATCCAAAGCCCAATTATTATAATAATTCGATAAATTAATGTTTGGAACTCAGAGCTTATGGATAACCGCGACAACTAGTTTGACAAACACCGATAAGCGAACTAGCCGGAATGGAAGAAAGCGGACAGTAAGCGCTTTTTATTGAAATACTGCGCAGTGCCATTTGCCAACGTCGCAAGAATAATCTGATGACGGTCTCAAATGGGCAGATTGCAGACACTTTAGGTACGGTAGATAGATCAATAACTACGCCACTTCAGTTAAAACACTTTGAAGAAGTTGGTGGCGAAGAAAAGGCGGCAATTACTCGACAAGTATCACTTGTGGTATGGCAGAATATCAATTTAAACGGCACTTACAACTTCACCAGCACCAAAAAATTGCCAGATTTATATGAGTTAATGCGATCTATTGTACAAAGTTGAAAAGTAATCCACCTCTGAAAGGCAATATTCACTGGGGTTGCAGAAGATTATGTCTTTTTAGAGGGGAGAATCCCTAGAACCGCAAGCTGCTGTAAATAGGTGGTCAGCGGTTTGTGATGTTGTTCCACATCCCATGTTTTAAAATCCAATAGATGTAAAATCTTGTCGTAGATACGTGTTTTTTGCAAACGACTAATACTGAAACGTGGGACTTTATATTTAGGGAAATACGCTTTGGCGATAAAATCTAGATCTTCTTGTAATTCTTTGTAAGATGGATTGAGTTGAATCGGTTTGATTTTAAAATAACCGCGAAGCGCTATAGCATAGCACTTATGTCTTCGATCCCTGATGGATTGAATAATGTCCTGCTCCATATCATTTATCACAAAACTGACGCGTTTTTCTTCCAGAGACAGGCTGGGAACGCCATATAAATCTTTAACTTCCGCTTCGTTAAGTATCGTCAGGCGTTTTGAATTAGGCATAGGCTTCTAAATCCCATTTGCACGGGCGTTACTTAAACGCCCGTCGTAGGTAAATCAATGGAACAATTCACAGGCTCTAATTTAAAAGTAATTAACCGTAAAATCTAAACCAAAAAGTCTTGGTTCCCCAACTGCGGTATAATCATAGCCATATCCCTGAGAAAGATTTAACGCATAGGCAGGCTCATCGTTCTGCTCTAAGTTTTTAGCCCATAACGCAATAGAATAACTTTGGTCAGAGCTAGTAAATCTCAACATAACATTAGATTGCCAATAACTGTCCGCGCGGATATTTTCATATCCGGGCGCATCATTATATGCAGAATAATACTGTTCATCTTGATATGTCGTTCCCAGATGCAAAGATAAGCCTCCTATCGACAACTCAGCCACTTTATAATCAGCAGATAAGTTAAAATTTACCTTTGGTGCTTGTTGCAGCTCATTGCCCGAGTAATCTTTATCGGTGCCAGTAGCGGGATTATTTAAGATCAGTTCTTTAAATTCTGTATTCACTAGACCTAAACCCGTACTTAATGCTAAATCATCGTTGACCAGCATTATCATTTCAAGATCTAAACCATAAATTTTTGAGCTACCCGCATTTTCAAGAACCTGATTGATGCCAACAACGTTAATAAATTGTTGATCAGTATAATCATAAGAGAATAGCGCACTATTAAGCTGGATCGAACCGCCCATAAATTGAGTTTTTAAACCCAATTCATAAGCATCTACAAATTCTGGCGAAGCTATATTTACATCCCCTTCATTTACAACAGCACCGCCGTTGAATGCACTTGAGCGATAGCCTCGACTATAATTTGTATACAGTAATGTGTTATCGTTTAGATTGTGAGCAATCCCGACTTTTCCTGTCCACTCACCATCGGTGTATTCTTTTGTGGGTAATAAAGAAATTAAATCGAATACCTTTGTGCGACTGGTATCACCTCCAAACGAATTAAAATTACTTAACTCACCTTTATCTTCCGTATATCTCAAGCCCATTGTGATTGTTGTATCATCACTTAGCTGATAGTCTAAATTGCTATAAACCGCATAGGTTTCTCGTTCCTGGGTAAAACTTTGCCCAATAAAAATAGGAGCCAATGGATGGGTAAGAAACGGATAAGGGGAATCAAAAAACAGATCGTAATCATTTGCAACATCCAACGTATCTGAGGAGTAATAAACTCCTGCGATGAAATTAAATGGCCCTTCAAAGTCACTGGTCAACCTAAAGTCTTGCGTGATTTGTTTGGATTTACTGGAGAAGTCGATTTCTAACACGCGTAATGCAGAACCATCTGTATCGGCCTGATTAAGTGCATCTCCTTTAATGTACCCAGTAATAGATGTGAACGTATAGTCATCCATTTTAAAATTCATGGTTAAGGCTGCTCCCTCACTATCAACCTTAAATGTTTCCGCTTTATTGTGCTCACCTTCCCACGAATCATATTCTGATGAGCGTGTTCCGCCCAAATAATTTGCGTCCCCTGGCCCTGTCATAATCGGCACAACAGCCAAGGTGTTGGCATCACTTTTACCTTTACTTAAACGCAACGTAGCATCAAAATTTTCATTTTGATAAAGCATGCTAAACCGTAGCGCATAGTTATCAGTTTCACTTAAATCCTCTTTTCCATCTAGAAGGTTATCATGATAACCATCTACCTTTGAGGAAGTGAAAGCCAAGCGAGCACCAAGCGTGTCGTCAATCAGCTGGATCTCGCCGGCACCTTTAAGCTCGCGTCGGCCATAATTACCCACTGACGCTGTTACGGTAGCTTCTTCAACGAATGATGGGGCTATACTGATAACATTGATCGCCCCACCAGTGGTGTTTTTTCCGTATAGTGTTCCCTGGGGTCCACGTAAAACCTCGACGCGTTCAAGGTCAAATAATTGCAGTCCCTGTAGGAAAGAAGCACCGATCGCAAGCTCATCAACATACACACCAATAGGACTGGCCTGATTGGTATTGTAGTCAACCATGCTGATGCCACGGATAGAAAAAATAGGTTGAACGTCGCCATAGGGAGTACTAACTTGCAGATTAGGAACTTGCGCTGAAATATCAGCAGCAGAATCCATTTTCAAGTTCTCCAACGTATCCTCTCCTATCGCTGAAACTGAAACCGGAACTTCCTGCAAGCTTTGGGCTCGCTTCTGAGCAGTAACAATTATATTTTCAATTTTTTCGTTCTTTTCAATTTCGCTGGCTTGTGCACTCGTGGATACAACCATTCCTGCAGTCAGCAGCGCGTAGTAGAGTTTGTTATATTTATAATTTGAATTCATTTCATTTTGCCCCAGTTATTATTATTATTCTCACGTCACTGAGCATAAATTAGGTAGCACTGAGATGAACTGTTATTGAAGGACAACGAACTGTTAAATTAGGACAAACTCATCTTAACGAAAAGCACTAGGTGACTGTTTGGTCCAGCTTTTAAATGCATGACAAAAGGAAGCTGAATCACTATAGCCCAATCGTTCGGCAACCTGATCTACAGACAGCTTGCCATCCCTTAATAATTCTTTAGCCAGTGTGCTACGTACATTTATAGACAGCTCACGAAAGCTAGTATTTTCCTTGTCAAGTTTTCTTCGAAGCGTACGAGGCGTTATGTGTAATTTTTCTGCGACTTGTTCGAAAGAAAAAAAGTTACCGGTACCGTCAACGATTAATCGCTCTACCAATTTAGCGTATGAATCTTCGCCAGAATGCCTCTCAACCAACGCTTTACACTGCGCGTAACAAACTTTAAAAACTGTTTCATTGGCTTGCGGTAAGGATTTATTCAACCAAACAGCATCAAAGACCAGCGCATTGCTGTTGGCGTTAAATGTTACCGGACACTTAAAAAAATCCAGATATTTTTTTAAGTGTCCGGGTTCTTTACGGGTGAAAAAAACTCCTTTAAGGGGCAAGTTCTCACCCAGCATTTCATTTAACATCACCACCGCCGCACTAAAGTCGCGCTCTATCATATAGCTGGCGCATGGCGACAAAGACTCAACTTCACAGCCCTCTAGTATGGCGTCATTTCCATCCACAAGCTGTCGCCACCTAAGGTGAGTCCAGCACAGTGCATGCATGCCACTCATTACCGTGAGCCCTTGATAAAGCGTTTCAGCACTCATCATTGAAAGGCCTAGCATGCCGTATGTGCTCAAATGATAGGAAGGCCCAACAGCAAGACCCAAAGATTGATCCTCGGCATACTCTATGGCTGCTTGTGTAAAAGCAAGCTCTTGCGCCAAGCTCATTGTTGCACTCGGATCACTGATTGAGCCTGGTGAAATATTAGCTTTAGAAAAACATTCCATGGTATCGCAGGCGATATTTTCTAGGTAGGTAACCAAAGGTCCCAACCCGTAAACCATTCTCCGAAAACCTATTTGGTCTACATTACTTACGAAAAGTTCTTTCACGATGATCTCATCTCTAATCAGTGACTGATGTTCTTTTTTGATGCTCACAATAATACTCGAATGTCCTATTTTATCAAATTTATGTCCGTTAACAGCATAAAAACCATTGGGTTTAGACATTATCATTTTAAAAAACAAAGGTAATGGAAGCAACGATGAAAGAGACATCTGCATGAAGATGAACGCGTATATTGCTGGAGTCGGTATGACCCCTTTTGGCAAACATCTCAATCGCACATTAAAATCACTCACCATAGAAGCTATCAAGGCTGCAATGATTGACGCGGGAATTAGCAATAAAGACATCAACGCTGCCTATCATGGCAATGTTGCTGCAGGCACCATGATTGGTCAAACCTGCATACCGGGACAAGTGGCGCTGCGCGAAATGGGCTTAGGCGGCATACCTGTTGTTAACGTCAAAAATGCTTGTGCTTCCGCCTCAACAGCGTTTCAACAAGCTAGCGCTATGGTAACGGCTGGACTTTATGATGTAGTGCTGGCCGTCGGCGCCGAGAAACTCTATCACCCAGAAAAAAAGCGAACGTTCGCTGTATTTGATGGCTGTGTCGACCATGAAGACTTCGACAAAGTCGTTAAAAGTGTTGAAGCCAAGATAAGCGCCTACAGCAACAACCCAGCTTCAAATTCAGGTCAACACTCCTTTTTTATGGATATCTACGCGGCCTTAGCGCTAGAGCACATGCAAAAGTTTGGTACCACACAATCCCAATTTGCTGCCATAGCTGCGAAAAACTCTCGCCACGGAAGCCTAAACCCGTATGCACAATTTCGCGGCATTAATACCGTAGAAGATATTCTAGCGGCGCGTTCTATCAGTTATCCATTAACGTTGCCAATGTGCTCCCCCATAGGGGACGGCGCAGCCGCTGCCATCATTATCAGCGAAAGGAAAGCACGACAACTCGGATTAAATCGCTGTGTCAAAATTCGCTCGTCGGTGCTTAATTCAGGTTGGGATTATCTACAAAAGAGTAGCCCAGAAAAGAATAGCCAAAATAAAAAAGGCGA
>JBNMOT010000146.1:0-8286 GCA_051275515.1 Oleispira sp.
GTTTGTTTCCGCCATTGCGAATGATAAAATAATATCGACTCTATCACCGGGAGTTACAATTAAGGTGCCAGCCGTCAAACGGTTTAACATGTTAGGCAATGTTCGGGCGCATAAACTGATGGTTTTAACACGACGAATGTCCATCTCACCCGTATTGAGGGTATTGGCTTTTAATTGACGAGCGATATCGAGGGTACGTGGGCTAATAAGATCGCGCTGCCAAGGGATTGTGCCTAATAAACGACAGTTTTCCAATTCTATTTTTGGGGCCTTGCTTAAACGTTCAGCATCATTTTCATCCGAGTTAGACAGGATAAAATGAGATTGAGAAGGGGTGCCAAATTTATTAATGATAGCGCCAATGATATGACCATTCTTGAAGCCACCAAAGATGGCTGCGTTCAAATTAATATCTGCTTGAATCTCGCTCGAGGTGCGTTTTTCTGCACTGCTCACCAAGATAATATCAGCGTTCAATGCTTTTGCGACTTCAGCATTAATTTTTGCCGTGTAAGGCTCGCTGCGATCCGGAACTAAGCCTTCAATAATGGAGACTTCAGTGCCCGCTGTCGCAATATGATGTAAACCGACTAAATCTTCTAATAATCGATCTGTTTGCCCTGTGCTGATGAGCTGCTGTGCTTGTTTGAGAGGCATAGGCTGAGGAGGGTTTAGAGGGTATGTTTGCTTGACCATCTGGGTTGAACGTTCAATTTCTCCAGCAATATAAGAGGCGACAGGCTTAAAGAAGGAAGCTTTAATACCTTGTGTATCTAAAGCGTGCAGCAATGCAATACTGATGCTGTTAAGGCCGCTGTGAAGACCTGTTGGCGCGATAAAGATATTAATCATAGTTGCATAACTCGTAGCAGTCTTGGGCGATCATTAGTTCTTCATTGGTGGCGATAACCATTACTTTGGGACTAGCGGTTTGGCTGATAATGCCTTGTTCGTTGCCACCTTGGCTATTCAATTCAGGATCAAGAGTGATTTTGGAATGGGGCCAAAAGTCGATAATACGCTGACGAATGGCTGTTGCGTGCTCGCCGATGCCCCCGGTAAATACGACAGCATCAACGTCGGCTAAAGAGGATGATAGGGCTCCTAGCTCTCGGGCAATACGATAACAAAAGGTGTTGATGGCCTTGTTGGCTTGCGTGTTTCCAGCTTCTTCCTGCGCTAATAACGTGCGCATGTCATTGCTGCAGCCACCGGATAAACCGAGTAAACCACTCTTTTTGTTAAGGCTCGTCATAATCTCTTCGATACTGGCATTTTCTGCTTTCATCATGAATTCAATCAGTCCAGGATCTACACTGCCGCAGCGTGTCCCCATGATCAGGCCATCTAAGGGGGTTAATCCCATACTGGTATCGACGCTTTTCCCTTGTGATATAGCACTCGCACTGCAGCCATTGCCTAAGTGAGCGCAAAGAATATTAAGTTCATCTTCTGGCTTGTTTAACCGCTTAGCGCACGCTTCTGTAATATAGCGGTAGCTTGTGCCATGAAATCCATATTTGCGTACCCCGTAATCTTTATACCAAGCTTGAGGTACGGCATAAAGATAAGCATGTTCAGGCATGGTTTGATGGAAGGCGGTATCGAATACAGCGACTTGCGGCAATTGAGGTAATAAGTTATGACAGGCTTCAATGCCGAGCATATTTACAGGATTATGCAGGGGCGCAAGATGATTGAGTGCCTTGAGTGCCGCGATGTTTTCGTCATTTAATAGTGTAGAGGCTGAGAACTGCTCTCCACCGTGAACAACTCGATGGCCAATGCCGGTTAATGAGTCAAGAATATTCCATTCGCCTAGCAATAATGCCAGTTTATCAAGTGCTGCTTGGTGCCCTTGATCAGTAATTAGGCTTTCACCCTTGTGTGTACCTGACCATTTAATGGTTGGTTGTGCTTCATATAGGCGCTCAACTAAGCCACTGATTAATACACTTTGCTCACGCATATTGAAGATTGCAAATTTAATAGACGAGCTGCCGCAGTTAAGGACAAGGATATTAGCACTGCTCATTATGGGCCTTAATGTAATATTGAAATTGTAAGAGAGCTATTAAAACCAAGGTAATAGCCCATTTATTCCCGCACTTTAGATAAGCTTGTAGAGAGTAGATAGCGGTTTTATTAATGTGAGGTGAGCGATTGTTCTAATGCCCGTTCAATTTGTTTGAGAATAAATCGCGTATTATTAATTGCGATTTCTGGAAGTTTCTCAAAATTAAAGCGAACGCCGTATTTATAATCGACTTGCTTACCGTCGTAGCGCACAATTTCGGCCGGTAATTGTCTAATTTTATGAAACTCACTTAAGATGGTCACTTGAATTTGTTGTCCAATTTTTAGTTTTAAGGGTGTCGTAATAGCGGCTCCACCGGTAGCAAAATTAGTTACCAGTGCAGGGTGCTTTTCTTTTTTTAAACCGAACCAATACCTAGGCTGTAGTTCTAGTTTTAAACTAGCGCCTAGGTAACGGTCACTATATCTGCGTTCTTTAGTGATCAAATTTAATTATTTCCAGTACTTAATTGAAGGCTATTTTTCGATAGCGTCAGCATTATGAATTTTAGGTGCATTAAAACGACTTAACTTATTATAGCGGATCATATTTTGAATTTCTTTTACGTACTCTTCACGACGTTCAGAATATCCTATTAATCCCTGAGCTAGGACCACTCCAGTTACGGCTTGATTGCTATCAATTGCTTGCTGGCGCAAGTCGCGAAGTGGTGCATAGGTTGCGTGCCGATTGAGGTTTCTAATGTAGCTCTTAACGGAATCGTATGGGCTATCAAAATCGGCTACTTCATGGTGTGCATCGCTATTACGACTATTAGGCACGATGCCACAGCCTTTACTGAAGCACCACTGACCAAAATAATTATTGCCTTCTCGAGCGAAGCGGCTAGTTCCCCAAGCGGATTCATTTGCGGCCTGTGCCATAACTAGGGAGGCTGGAATGGTATTTATTTTAACATCCAGTTCTTGAATCTGTTGCTTTAAAGAAAGTTTATCACTTACTTTATACGTTTTCGCTAGGGCGGCTAATACTTCAGCTTCATGATCGCTGAGAGAGGGTAAATTTGTTTGAATCCCTAGTATCTGTTCACGTTGTTGTAATACATCGGCATTGGCTTTTTTGATCATAGGGTGCAAAAAACTGAAGAAATTAGCTTTTTTTTCTTTAATACTGATCGCAGGCGTTAAACTATTAGAGCCTGGATTGGACTCTTCTTCATCTGTTAGGTTAACGGATTGGTCGCATGCCGTTAATAAGCCCAGTAATAAACCTAAAGAAGTCATGCGTAAAATTGTTCTAATCGGTTGTAATAATCTCAAATGTTATATCTCTTTCAAGGGTTAAGATTTTTAGAAAATCATACATTATTCTAATGCCTTATTAGAATAATTAAAGTCTTATTATTACTGGTCGATACTCTTAATCATCAAGTAATACTTGTTTGATACGCCACTGAACGGTATAAAAGTATAAGTTTGTTTAAAATAATTGTAATTTTAGGTCAAAAAGGCAAAGTATGGACACTGAACCATTAGTATTGATTGCAGATAAAGGACTAAGTAACCAAGCTATATTAGGTGACTTGTTAATTTTAGATGCTCAAATTACATCAATCATACACGATACTCAGATCGATTCTTGGTTGCAGGATGAGGTAGAAGTATTACCGAGTTTATTGATTCTAGATTATGATTTTTTTAAACACCAGACAAAAAGGTTTTGCCAGCGTTGGTTGGCTCATCCTTTAATGCGCCAAGTCCCTATCTTAATAATGGATCAAGCGGATGATGATATTGAGTTATTTGCTTTGACTTGTGGTGCCGTGGACTTTTTAGTTAAACCTTTTAAAGCGAGGCTAACACTAGCAAGAATTAAGTTGCATCTGGCGCAGGTTAAAGAGAATAGACGCTTATCTGCCTTGTCGATGACCGATGGGTTAACTCAAATTGCTAATCGCCGTTATTTTGATGAATTCTACAGTGCAGAATGGAGACGAGCATGTCGTGAGCAGGGTTCAGTGGGGTTAATTATGATGGATCTTGATCATTTCAAAGCTTTTAATGATCATTACGGACATTTACGAGGGGATGAATGCTTAACTGCGGTCGCGCAGCAGTTGAAAGCTGCTGTTCAGCGGCCTAGGGATTTTGTCGCACGTTTTGGCGGCGAAGAATTCATTGTTTTATTACCGTCGATTCAACCAGAGGGTTTGCGCGTAGTTGCTGAACGTTTGCAGCAGGCTTTGGCAAAATTAATGATTCCGCACGGCTATTCTTCCGCAAGTAAATATGTATCAGTAAGCATGGGGTTATCTTGGTGTGAACCCGATAATGATTTTCGTCCAGATCAGTTAGTGGCTGCCGCGGATGAAGCATTATACAGCGCAAAAGAAAATGGTCGTAACGGTTTTAGTGAAGTCGTGGTCGTCGAAAATCAGCCCATATTCCAACTTAGCTAAATTAAATTGCACGTTTTCGGCGAATGTAGAGCGTTTTATTCGCTTTGGCTACTATACCTCCATTTTCATCGGTAATCGTAACGGGGTATGTGGGTAGAAATTTATTCCCGTTAGCTGTTTTCTGTATTATTTCATCAAGCATCTCATCTGTGACAATAAAGCTTGCTGAAACGGTCCCAGTGCCAGGTTTAATAAATTCAATTTCAGCACTTTTATCCCACACTATGTAGTCCTTTCCCAGGTTATTCATCAGTAGCAACATATAGAACGGGTCGATCATGGAATATAAGCTACCGCCAAAATGAACACCTACATAGTTTCTATTA
Source organism: Oleispira sp. (assembly GCA_051275515.1). Taxonomy (GTDB): domain Bacteria; phylum Pseudomonadota; class Gammaproteobacteria; order Pseudomonadales; family Oceanobacteraceae; genus Oleispira. Next base: position 4,823 of record JBNMOT010000146.1, read on the forward strand.
TACCAACGTAGTGCCAAACTAACGTCTGCTTGGCGAAAATTTTTATTAATGTAGGTGACTTTTACGCCAGCTCCAAAATAAGGGCCATAGATATTAATCAGTTGGCGAATGCCTTTTGCTGACGCAATCCACGCTAGAAATTTATCGTACATGGTGTTGTACCTTATAAGAGATTGTATGCATTCTAACAGGGTGATTGAAAGAGTAAATACGGTGAATACGCTACCTGTAAGATTGTTTATTAATCGTTAGATTGATGTGCTGTTGGTTTAGGCTTGCCATTTCTTTACGATGCCATTGTTCTGCCTTCATTGCGGGAAGGTAGGTAATATGCGCAACGATTTGAGGCGTGCTAATAATGTGCTTAAAGCTAACGCTGAATTCATCGTCGCCTATGAAAGCGACTTCTTTACAGGGTGTGCCATCACGGTGCTTGTAACACAAAGATACCGGTTGAATCAGTCTGTTGCTCCTTATAGCTGCTTGATAAAACATAGGTTTAAAAGGCAGGCAAGACTCTCCCGAACTGGTTGTACCCTCTGGAAATATAAGGACCGATGTACCTGACTCTAAGCGCTGCTGCAACTCGGGTAGTGCCTTGTAGGCTTTAAATTTGTTATTACGATCAATAAATAAGGTGCCCGTTCGGCGAATGACACTGCCAATTACTGGCCAGTCAGCGACTTCACTTTTCGCCACAAAATCGACACAATTATTTCCCGCTAATACTAAAATATCGAGCCAAGAAATATGATTGCAAACCCACAGTGCAGGCTCAGACGTAGGATGGCCTGTGATGACAAGTTGAATGTTGAGCGCTTTGTAACAGTTTCGATAAAGGGAACCCGCTATTTTTTTTCGTTTGGGAATACACTGCCCAAAAGGGCTAAAAATAATAGGGACGAAAATGATAATGAGCAGTACGTTTTGACCCAAGAGCAGTAAGCGCCAGCTGTTTCGTAATTTATTTTTAATCGATTGCAAAGGATGCTTCCCAATGGATAATTATTTATGAGAAATGACGTAAGTATCGTGGAGAAATATCTTTTTTTGCTAATAAAATAAGAACATCTGCTACATTAAAGTCGCGGTCAAGGTAGGCTTCTCCACACACTTTAGCCCCCATCCGTAAATAGGTTTTCAATAAAGCAGGCACATGTTTTTTACCATCAATAGCGATATCAAATTGTGGCAATGGGGTTTTAGGCGTAACGCGCAGGTGTTCGTCAGAGAAATGTTTTTCTCGTAAGTGATTTACGACTGCCAAAGCGGTTGCACCGCCATCAAGTATTGAAATACTGGCGCAGCCCATAAGGTGGTCAATCTTTTTTTCATTCATGAATTGACCAATTTTAGACCATAACATGCCAATCACTGCGCCGCTGCGAAAATTAGGGTCAACGCAAGTTCGACCAATTTCCATATAGCGATTGTTGGGTTTGATGATATTGCTCAGATCAAACTCACTTGCTGAATAAAACTCGTTAGACTTAGAAACTAAGTCTGACGTTAGTATTCTACTGTAGCCGACAATGTTATTTGATAGGGTATCTTTTACTAGTAAATGCAGGCAAACATCGTCAAATTTATCTTTGTCTAAAGCAGTGCCGTTATCGACTAAGTTGAACACTCGGGCTCTAAGCTGTTGCGCCCTGCGAATTTCTTTTGGGTCTTGGCTAAAACAAGCAATAAGCTTGGATTCAATCGATGTATTAATTGACTGACCTTGGTCAAATCTCCTGTTGGCTGAGGTTGTCTGAGAGTTCTGTAAAATATGGGTCGATTGCATAGTCTTCACCTAGTAATTTTGAGTGCTATGTAAGTAATTGTTTCATGAATTTATGGTTATCACTGTGGCAGAGGTTTATTACATATTCGTGACAAGATTAAAGAACCGTGTTAATTAGAATATTAATGATAAATTTTAAGGTGAGGGCGTCTACGGGAATGATGAAATCAGGCTATACTTAAGAAAAATGGATGAATTCTGTGTGTTAGTATGAAAAAATATTTCAAATATAACGTGATGGATCAGACTCACTTACAAAACGGTGATACGAAAACTAGATCATTCACGCTTTTTCGGTGGGTAGTAGTTGTCCCGTTATTAATGCTGTTCTTCAGTATCGCTTCTGCTAACGTTCAACCTAAGTTAACTGAATATCAAGCAATTCGGATTGTTGATGATGCTTTTAAAATGCAGCCTCTTTTTTGGCAAGGATTCACTATTCCTTACCGTATTGAACGCGGCAGCAAGCATAACGATGCCGCTATGCTTGAAGTTTTGTTTAATCACCAACTATTAAAACGAGAAAAAGAAATCCAGCTGGTTAAAATAGAGGGCAGCAACCGCAAGCGTATTGCACTGAATTACCGTTATTCCTTTGCTGACAAAAATGTCGGTGCTCGTCTTAACTCACAAGGTGGGTTTTATTATGGTTACGGAAGGTTGAAAAAAGTATTACAGCTTTCTAAGCCTTATTTCGTTGGGGGATTTTATTATGCGGAAGCTTATGTTCAGTGGTATGTGACCGATATACAAGATTGGGTCGATGCTCCAGCCTTTGACAAAGCTAGGACGCTGCGTCGTAGTTTAGAATCCAAGAGTAAGCCTTTCGAAAAACGTGTTTATCTACAATACAATGGACAGGGTTGGGCATTTTGGAAAGGCAAGCCAGGGGGGTTGTAGGCACTCAGTTTATTCCCCTTTGATAATAATTAAACGTTAAGGTTCTAGATTACCTTTGACAATTGAGGTTGATGGGTAAATACACCGTTATTGTTGCTGGTATCTGCGCTAGCGGAGTACATTGGAATATTGTTTGAGCCATGGACGCGTTTAAATACCTATCAAATACTATTGAAGCATTACGCACGCATAAACGACCTTCTCTTTTGGAGTGGGTAATTCCTCATCTCTAATAGGTCAATGCGATAACACGTCACTGCGATTTAAATCGTTTAGGAAGGCGTGCATAGTTGAATATCGACAGTCGATCGGGCAAAAGCCTAGTTTTCGAGCTTTCACTATGCCTCGATGAATCATGCTTGCAGGGTGAATGTAGCTCACTGCTTGTTGAACTTTATCGTTTAAGTATGCACGCCAAGTTGGTGCGATTAAATCCGAGCTCATGTAGCAATTGAAGGGTACTTGAACGTAATTCACTAGGATCAATTTCTATCGATAATCGGCGCTAAAATCAAAACACGCCCACAAATAGTTCATTTAATCGATTACCTGATCGACTGAGAGGAATGTTGGTACCCCCTCCCCAGTGCATCTGTGCGATAATAGACTGGCTAGGTAATAATTTTAAATAAGGTTCAGCCTTCGATCCGTCTTTAGTAGCAGTATTATTCTACCTACAGCGGTAACCAGCATGAGTACAGAAGGGCAAATGTAAGTACAGTGACAATGGGACTCGTGAATTGCGTCGTTACAATAATCGATTTTTTACATGACC
>JBNMOT010000147.1:0-8238 GCA_051275515.1 Oleispira sp.
GGAAGAAGTCATCTTCTTCCCTTGATATAGCACTTATTACATCACTCAGTTTTTCTTAGTAAATTGCAGGCAATACATCAGCATACTTTTAACAAAGTCTTTATCCGACTCAGATTTATACATCCATAAATCAATTTTCCCATGGTCGGAAACTATTTGTATGCACTGACTATCAGATGAGTTTATTTCTTCGATATCCGCGCAATTCATACTGACTGCCTTTTTATACCAAATAGCACGATAGGTGATTTTTTGAGGCGTCAGAGTTAATTCAGGAAGACTAACTAATGGTGATAGATGTTTAATAGTATTGAATAAAAGGATCAAGAAAAACACAATGCCAACAATGACAGGGATCAGCCAGTTTTTCCCATCAATAGAAAAGCCATCAAGCATTTCAGATATAAACCAAAATGCAGGCACGAGAAAAAGCAGCCTAAATAACCCTGATACAACAACACCTCGTCTAGCAGACAGTTTCAAAGTAATATTGTTTTGACCTTTAAGTACCTGAATTCTAGAATCCGCAGGTAATATCGGCGCTTCAATACGCTCTGTAATTGAATCAATAACTTTATCATCAAGCTCTGAAGGCTTTCTCTCAAAACCCTGCCCACTGCTAGAATCCTGTAAAGAGATATTAAGAAACCTTGCTAACGCTTCTGCCTGTCTGCGAGAGACCGCAAACTCAGTGGTATCATTCAAGTCATGCGTAGCAATTTGAGTGACAATCTTAATCGGATATACCAAGTAACTCGAGCCGCCATTACTTGAACTACTAGAACGCCATTCTTGGCTTAACTCTAATCGTGAAACTTTTGATATAGGTAATGTTTTTGCACTCTGAAAACCTAATACGCTGGAGTAATTCTTGATGTGCGTCGCATTTTTATTAATAGATTTAGACACTCTATAACTCGCCAGAGCAGAGCCCAATAGTACAAAAAGCCCTCCAGCAAAAAATAGCTTGAAAAAATCGGCTATCAACATCGGATCATGACTGAAAAGCACAGACCAAATCCCCATTAACCAAGCAATTATTCCGGGTAAAGCAAACAACGCCCCCATTACGGTAAGTACTGGTGATGTGCCTAATATAAAAAGATAAAGCTCATCTCCCCGTATCTCAAATTCCTTTTTCATCACAACTCCTAGCACTTTTCTAATTACAGGTTTATTTAACATAACTTTATATTCAAACACCTAAAAACAGAAATTATTCTGTAGATATAAGAAGAAAATCTGAGAGCTAATTAAAAAGCCCCTGCAACACATCACCTATGTTTTGTTTAGACGATTTTCCATCACCTGACGGCCCAAACAGGGACTCTAGATCTAACGTCTGCTGTACCGAGTTTTCAAATGCACCGCTGCTGAAATTAAAGCTCAAAGGCAGTTTCGGGTTTTGCAGTAAACTGAATACACTTGAGAATAACTTACTTGGATTAATGCTTAATGGGATTTTTAACTGGTTTGTCCCTTGCTTAATGCTTTGATCTTTTAAACTACCCGCCACCAGCTGATTGGCACCCGAGCTTACGGAGTAACTCAACAGATCCAATGGTAGTGTAAAGTCATTTTTATTACCCACAGTCACGTTAGCCACGATATCGATTTGTTTAAAACCGGCTTTCTTTATTTCTAATTTACCTAAGCTCACCGAAGGCTTAAAGAGTGTAGAAGCTTTTTCAAAAGGAAACTTAAAACCTAATACTTCAACCTCACCCTTAATAACGTAATCAATTTTTCCTTCTTTAAACAGCACGTCTTTGATCGATGCCAATGTGTCTTTAGTTAAATCAATTCCTAAAGTTACATCGGTAGATTGATTGGCAGGCAAATCACCCACCTCATCTGTTTCACCCTTGACCATCGTCTTTTGATTAAAAGAAAGCTCATATTTGAACTTATCAATTGGAATGATAAAACCATTATTATTGGCAATACTAAAGGTTGGTTTTAGTTCGATTTTGTCACGGGTTAACTGCCCTATCGATAAATTTTTATACGTTATTTCTGGCTCTTTAATATTTTCTTTCATTAAATTTTGTAACGTTGAACAAGCAGAAACCGTTATGGCCAAAGCCAGTAATATTACTTTTTTAATCATAGGTATTTACTCATCACATTAAATTGAATGAAGTTAAAATCGTTATGAGGGGCTTTACTGGCTACCATCTAGCAAAAAAAAGCCCTCAACATTAAAAATGATGAGGGCTTTTAAAAAATTAAGCAATCTTAAATCTATTCATTTTAAGACTCATTAACTTTATAATTTACTTAATTTTAGGATCAAGTTCGCCTGACTGGTAACGATCAAACATGGCATCCAGTGAAAGTGCCTTTATCTTAGATGCATTTCCGGCCGTACCAAATGATTCGTAACGCGCTACGCATATTTCCTGCATGGCTTGCATTGAAGCTTTAAAATATTTACGTGGATCGAATTCAGCAGGGTTCTGAGCTAAGAAGCGACGAATAGCACCCGTAGAAGCCAAACGTAAATCAGTATCGATGTTCACTTTACGAACGCCGTGCTTAATACCTTCAACGATCTGCTCAACTGGCACACCGTAAGTCTCAGGGATTTCACCACCAAATTCGTTGATGATTGCTAACCATTCCTGTGGAACAGAAGAAGAACCGTGCATGACCAAGTGAGTATCAGGGATACGCTTGTGGATTTCTTTAATACGATCTACGGCTAAGATGTCATCCGTGGGTGGACGCGTAAATTTATAAGCGCCGTGTGAAGTACCACAGGCAATTGCCAAAGCATCAACACCGGTTTGCTTAACGAAGTCAGCCGCTTCTTCAGGATCTGTAAGCATTTGTTCCATGCTCAACGTACCTTCAGCGCCAACGCCATCCTCTTCACCCGCCTGACCTGTTTCAAGAGAACCAAGAACACCCAGCTCGCCCTCAACCGACACACCACAACCGTGTGCCATTTCAACCGTACGTTTAGTCACTGCAACGTTGTAGTCGTAGCTCATTGGGGTCTTGCCATCTTCACCCAACGAACCATCCATCATGACTGAGCTAAAGCCCAACTGGATAGAACGCTGACATACCGTCGGAGAACCACCGTGATCTTGGTGCATACACACAGGAATATGTGGAAACTCTTCAATCGCCGCTTGAATCATGTGACGTAAAAAAGGAGCACCTGCATAAGTGCGAGCACCTGCAGAAGCCTGCACGATCACTGGAGAATCAGTAAGATCAGCGGCTTGCATGATGGCACGGATTTGCTCTAGGTTGTTTACGTTAAAAGCTGGAACGCCATAACCGAACTCGGCGGCGTGATCCAACATTTGGCGCATGGAAATAAGTGCCATGTTAATACCCTTTAAATATTTGAATTAAGTTTTCCGCTATTCTAGCGGCTTCTGCAGTTAAGAGAAATAACCGCACCTCGATTGTTCTGTTTCACGCAGTATTGCTACGGGTAGCGACACGTCACGAAATTTAAATTATTTAACGGCACGTGCTTCTAGAATAGCAACGGCGGGTAATGTTTTACCCTCTACAAATTCTAAGAAAGCACCACCGCCAGTAGAGATATACGATACTTTATCAGCAATATCATATTTATCCACAGCAGCCAGAGTATCACCACCACCGGCAATTGAAAACGCATCTGACTCGGCAATTGCCAACGCTAACGCTTTAGTACCTTCGCCAAACTGATCAAATTCGAATACACCGACTGGACCATTCCAGATGATAGTCTTGGCTTCTTTTAACTGAGCAGCAAGGGCTTTTGCAGAGTCAGGACCGATATCAAAAATCATATCATCAGCCGTTACTTCGCTCGCATCTTTCAACGTCGCGGCAGCCGTTTCCGCAAACTCTTTTGCACAAACAACGTCCGTCGGGACTGGAATCGATACCTTGTCCATCAAGGCTTTTGCTTTTGCCACTAGGTCAGATTCATACAAAGACTTGCCCACTGGCTTGCCATCAGCAGCCAAAAAGGTATTCGCAATACCACCACCGACAATAATTTGATCACAAATGTCAGATAAGCTTTCTAAAACTTCTAATTTAGTAGAAACCTTAGAACCACCAACAATCGCCACTAATGGGCGGGCTGGGTTATCTAAAGCTTTACCCAACGCTTCCAATTCGTTGGCCAATAATGGCCCTGCACAAGCGATAGGCGCAAACTTAGCAACACCATGAGTTGAGGCTTGAGCTCGATGAGCGGTACCGAAGGCATCCATAACAAAAATATCGCATAAATCAGCATACGCTTGCGCTAGCAAATCTTCATCTTTCTTTTCACCTTCGTTAAAGCGAACGTTTTCTAATAAAACTAACTCACCTTCAGCAACTGTTAGTTCTGCTTTAAAGTCTTTGATCAATTCAACCGGACGACCCAACATGCCTGCTAAGTGATCAGCAACGGGCTGCATAGAATACTTTTCGTCGAATTCGCCTTCAATTGGCCGACCTAGGTGAGACATAACGATAACTTTAGCACCGGCTGCAAGCGCTTGCTGAATCGTTGGCAAAGACGCACGAATACGGGCGTCAGAGGTTACTTTGCCATTTTTAACCGGTACGTTCAGGTCTTCACGAATTAAAACTCGCTTGCCTTTAAGGTCACCTGAAGCGATCAGGTCAGTCATCTTGATTACAGTCATAATGTCTCGTCCATTTTAATTTTTATACAATCTCAACCCGCAAGATTTTAGATATTTTTTAACTGCAATGCCGTATCTAACATACGGTTTGCAAAACCCCATTCGTTATCGAACCAAATCAATAGTTTTACTAGTGATCCGTCACTAACACGGGTTTGTGTGGCATCGACGACTCCAGAGTGTGGGTCGTGATTAAAATCGACAGACGCGTGAGGTTCTTGAGTAAAGGCTAGTATCCCTGCTAACTCGTTCTCCGCAGCCTGTTTAAATAGAGTATTTATCTGCTCAACCGTAACCTCTTGTTTGAGCTGTAATGTTACATCCAATACCGAAACGTTGATGGTCGGTACGCGAACGTGCAGGCTCTCAAACTTTCCTGCTAGCTCTGGCATTAATCGGGTAATACCTTTGGCTAAGCCTGTTTCAACAGGAATGATACTTTGTACTGCAGCGCGAGTTCGACGAAGATCAGAATGGTAAGCATCAATCACGGGTTGGTCGTTCATCGCCGAGTGAATGGTCGTTGTCATTCCTCGTTCGATACCAAACTCTGAATTCAGTAACTGTAAAACGGGAATTAGGCAGTTAGTAGAACAAGAACCGTTGGAAATTATTTTATGATCAGCAAGTAAGGTTTTATGATTAAAACCTTGGATTACAGTCGCGTCGACACCTTCTTCTGCAGGGTGTGAAATTAATACGCGTTTTGCACCTTGCACCAGATGTAACTCGGCATGTTCGCTGTCTTTGACGACACCTGTACATTCTAATACCAGATCAATATCAAGGGCCTTCCAAGGTAAGCTAGACACTTCCGTTTCATGAAATACCTGAATAGCATCACCATTAACGATTAGCCCATTTTCCTTGATTTCAACAGCACCCAGAAAACGCCCATGAGTACTGTCATAACGCAGCATGTAACTGACCGACTCAAGGTCGGCTAGCTCATTAATGGCGACTATTTGCAGTTGATCTTGCAAGTTACGTTCATACAGTGCGCGTAAAATACTGCGCCCTATACGACCAAACCCATTAATGGCAACTCTAATCATAAAACTGACCTTATTAGATTTGTTAATTGACTCAGTAAAATAGCCGCGAAGCGCACTCTATTAAGTCCAAATCCACTAATGGTTATGCGTATCATAAGGCTTAAAGTACGCCTTCAACCGCGGCAACAACCTTCTCAACGGTGAAGCCAAAGTGCTTCATCAAGTCAGCGATAGGCGCCGATTCACCAAATGTATCCATACCGACGATGGCGCCATTTAGGCCCACAAACTTGTACCAGTAATCTTTATGCAAGGCTTCAACCGCAACACGCGCGGCAACAGACGCTGGCAATACCGATTCGATATAAGCCGCATCTTGTTTACAGAAAATCTCAGCACACGGCATAGAAACAACACGAATGTTTTTGCCTTTCGCTTCTAGTGCTTTCGCGGCGTCCATGGCTAGACCCACTTCAGAACCGGTCGCAATTAAGATAGCTTCTGGCGTACCGACAGAATCTTTCAGGATGTAAGCACCTTTCGCGATGTCAGCAACTTGATGAGTTGAACGCTGCTGGTGTGGTAAACCCTGACGCGAGAAGATCAACGCACTTGGGCCATCGAAACGCTCAATAGCAGACTTCCAAGAAACAGCAGATTCTACCGCATCACATGGACGCCATGCGTGCATGTTGGGTGTATTACGTAAGCTCGCAACCTGCTCAACTGGCTGGTGCGTTGGGCCATCTTCACCCAAACCGATAGAATCGTGAGTATAAACAAAAATAGCACGCTGCTTCATCAATGATGCCATACGAACCGCGTTGCGCGCGTATTCCATAAACATTAAGAAGGTTGCACCGTAAGGAACGAAGCCCTTGTGCAAAGCAATACCGTTCATCATCGCGCTCATGGCGAATTCACGAACGCCATAAAACATGTAGTTACCAGAAGCATCTTCTGCACTGACGCCTTCACAACCTTTCCATAAAGTCAGGTTAGAACCGGCTAGATCAGCAGAACCGCCCAAGAATTCAGGAAGCTTAGGACCAAAAGCATTCAAAGTATTCTGAGATGCCTTACGGCTAGCGATGCTTTCGCCTTTATCTTGGCACTCAGCGATGTAAGCATCAGCATGAGCGGTGAAATCTGCAGGAAGCTCACCAGTAATGCGTCGCTTGTATTCAGCGGCTAGTTCTGGAAATGCAGCCATATAAGCAGCGAACTTTTCGTTCCAGCTGCTTTCTTTGGCTGCGCCAGAAGTCTTAGCATTCCAACCCTCATAAACAGTGTCGGGTATTTCGAAGGCACCGTGCTTCCAACCCAAACGTTCTTTGGTCAGCTTAATTTCTTCTTCGCCTAGTGGTGCACCGTGGCAATCTTCTTTGCCTTCTTTGTTTGGCGAACCAAAACCGATAATAGTTTTGCAGCAGATCAACGTCGGTTGATCTGGATTTTCTTTCGCGTTTTCAATCGCAGCGCGGATCTCTTCTGGATCGTGGCCATTTACTTTTGGAATTACCTGCCAGCCGTAAGACTGGAAGCGTTGAACGGTATCGTCAGTGAACCAACCTTCAACTTCACCATCGATTGAGATGCCGTTATCGTCGTAGAAAGCAATCAGCTTACCAAGACCCAACGTACCCGCTAAAGAGCACGACTCGTGAGAAATACCTTCCATCATGCAGCCGTCGCCCATGAAAACGTAAGTATTGTGATCCACGATTTCATGGCCTGGCTTATTAAACTGAGCGGCTAAAACCTTCTCAGCAACCGCCATACCAACACCGTTAGCGATACCTTGGCCTAATGGACCCGTCGTTGTTTCGATGCCTGGCGCATAACCGTATTCAGGGTGACCTGGAGTTTTAGAATCCATCTGACGGAAGCTTTTCAAGTCATCGATCGAAAGATCGTAACCAGAAAGGTGCAATAGCGAGTAGATCAACATAGAGCCGTGACCATTTGACAAGATGAAACGGTCGCGATCAGCCCACTCTGGGTTTTCTGGGTTGTGCTTTAAAAAGTCATTCCATAGAACTTCAGCAATATCAGCCATGCCCATTGGTGCACCTGGGTGACCAGATTTGGCTTTCTGAACGGCATCCATGCTCAGTGCGCGAATTGCATTGGCAAGCTCTGTACGTGATGTCATGAAATGACTCTCCGGCTATTACGGTTTTAAAATTAGGTTTGATGCTAGTGTCTAAGACTAGCATTCAGCGCCTGATCTAACTGATTTCAAATACCTGCTCTCGCAATGCATTGACAGATAAATCAGACGGATAAAAATGGCGCGCCATTGTCGCTTAATTGGGCTGTTTGGGCAAGAAACCAGGCCAATATGTAAGGCTTTTTATTATTTTAGCCACACTACCATAAAACCTATATCAAAATAAATTGATATAGGTTCGGCTTCTGCTATAATGCACAGCATGCCAGATACAAAAATATCCAACATTGAAGCATTAGCAGCACATTCAAAGGCAAGCGCCGACCCTCTTCGCCTGAGTATCTTACGTATTCTTGGAGAAGGTTCGTTTGGGGTTTTAGAATTGTGTCAAATCTTTGAAATCAAACAAAGCAGCATG
>JBNMOT010000148.1:0-8068 GCA_051275515.1 Oleispira sp.
GATTGCCAGAGAGAAGTGCAAGCAATAACCAGAGTAAAACTTAATAGCGCCAACGATTGTTTATTCATATTGTTTTCCAAAAAAATAGACATCAAGGCATTTATCTACCGCCTTATAGTGTAAACACAGCAAATACCATGCCTCTATCTCATCACCACCACACTAAATTCCATTTTGAACGTGTTTTACATCATAATAACGACATTATCACTGAAAACACATTTCTACTATTTGCTATTAAGCCAGATTTTTATCCAGTTGGTCTCAAGCCAAGCTCATTAACTTAGCAGCAATTTTATCTAAAGGCACCTGTAATTCTGCCGCCCCTATTTTAATGGCTTGCATTGGCATACCCCATACAACGGAGCTCTTTTCATCCTGTACAAAATTAAATGCCCCTGCTTCTTTCATTTCTAACATGCCTTGCGCACCATCATCCCCCATACCCGTTAACATGACGCCGATCGCATTGGACCCGACATTTTGGGCAACCGATCTAAATAACACATCAACAGAAGGCTTATGGCGACTCACTGCCGGACCATCATTTAGTTTGCAATAGAATCGTGCCCCGCTCCGCTCAATCATAAGATGCCGACCACCCGGAGCAATATAGGCATGACCTGGTAAAATTTGCTGTCCATCTTTGGCTTCACAGACATTAATTGCAGACAAACCATTAACCCGCTCAGCGAAAGGGCCACTAAATAATGCCGGAATATGCTGCGTTACCACTATGCCAGGACAATTCGCAGGAAGCATCTTAAGTATATCTTTAATAGCTTCAGTGCCCCCCGTCGATGAACCAATCGCGATAATTTTGTCGGTTGTCTTCAAATGAGAGGGTATTGCCGTAGGAGAACGCTTCGCTAACACCGCATCAGCAGTTAATTTTTCTGGCACATCCCTTATAAAGACCTCTTCTCGCACCAAGGCATTGACGTTGACCATTGCGGCTAATTTTACTTTTTCAATAATTTCATTGGCATAATCGACAAGAGTATTACTTAAATCAATCTTGGGTTTGGCCACAAAATCAACAGCACCGAGCTCTAAAGCCTCTAGGGTTACTTGAGCTCCTTTCTCCGTCAACGTTGACACCATAATGACTGGCATCGGATGCAGACGCATCAGGTTTTTAAGAAAAGTCACGCCGTCCATGCGAGGCATTTCGACATCCAGCGTCAATACATCGGGCTTTAATCTTTTTATTTTTTCTCTAGCCTCAAAGGGATCAATCGCCGTGCCAATCACTTCAATATCTGGATCTGAATTTAATACTTCTGATAACAGTTTTCTAACTAAGGCCGAGTCATCGACAATAAGTACAGTAATTTTGGCCATATTCTCTCGTTAATCCCTTTCAGATCGTTCTGGATATATAGATGATTTTTATTATAACGGTCATTACACAGTATTAAATAGCTATATTATTTGGATTGTTCAAAATTAATCGTAATAAGTAGAATCTAAAATAGCTCCACACTACCCGAGTCAGGTTGCACAGCTAATTCGTGACGGTAAGTTTCCTCACGTCGAACCAATGTATCATTATGAAGCGTTTTTAATCTCATTACTCGCAATCGTCCTGTTGCTGGCCAGTACAATACTTTACGAGGATAGATATCACCAAGATCTTGTATGACGACATCAATATTTTCAGTTTTTAAATAGTCTAATACAAACTTAATATTTTGAGACCCCACATCGGTCATATTAGACATAATCTTGCCGCCACCGGTCAACTTTACTTCCAAATTCTTGCGATTTCCCCCAAGTTTCAAAATGTCATTAATAAGATGTTCCATCGCATAATTACCATAGCGCGTAGCTGTCCCCATCCAGTCATCAGTGCTATGTTCACCTTTAAGCGGCAACATAAAATGATTCATACCACCAACACCAAACACTTTATCTCTAATACAGGCCGAGACACAGGATCCCAAGGTAGTGGCAATCACTTCATCAGGATGCGTAGTGACATAATATTCACCCGGCAAAATCTTCGCTGCCCATGTTTTATGAGCACGATCCCAATAGCGATTAACATGCTCAAACTGCTCTAAACACGGTGGTTGTGGCGGATGATGTTCCATCACTGAGCGTTCTTTCGGTAAATCGTTTGTCCCAAAGAGTCAAATCGTGATGAAACTTTAAACAGTGTTTCAGAATGCCCTATGAATAAATGTGCATCAGGAGCCAAAATATCAGCATAGCGATCAAATAAAACTCGTTGCGTATCTTTATCAAAATAAATGACCACATTACGACAAAACATTAGATCAAAGGGCCCTGACATCGGCCATTCATGGAGTAAATTTAATCGCTTAAATGTAATCATTTGTTGTAACTCGGGACTCACTTTAACCATGTCCGAATTATCACCACTACCCCGCTTAAACCAGCGTTTAATTCGTCTCTCGTCCAATCCTTCTATACGATCCTGACGATAGATTCCCGCTTTACCATGAGCTATGACATTGGCATCAAGATCTGTGGCCAAAATTTTGACATCCCAATCATCAAAATCAGGTAATGATTCTTTTAATATCATCGCGATACTGTATGGCTCTTCGCCCGTTGAGCAACCAGCTGACCATACACGCAGATGTTTTTTATAACCTTTTTTCTTAATTAAGCTGGGGATAACTGTATTTTTTAAAAATTCAAAATGATGATTTTCACGAAAAAAAGCTGTCAAATTAGTAGTAATGGCATTGATCATGAATTCTTGCTCATCTTCATTGCCCTGCTCTAGAGCATCAATAAAAGCACTAAAACTGTCAAAGTCACCGCGACGAATACGCTTGGATAAGCGGCCATAGACCATGTCTTTTTTCTTTTCTGTCAGAACGATACCGGTATGTTCGGAAACAAATTGACGAATTCGTTCAAAATCAGCATCCGTGAAATCAAATTCTCGGTCTTGGCTAATATTAGTCATAATGTTCTTAAATCCTTCAATATACTATCGAATTGGTCGAAGCTACCATAACAACTATCTCTCTAAGCTCACGATCATACTTGCGTAGCATAAACACTACTACCATCCCTCTACGCGCAATAAATCAAGTCAATTAACATTAAATAGCCCCACTCTATAATTCAGAATGAGGCTATTTGGATACTCTATTAGGCTACTTACTCATAGACTAAGAGCAGAAGATAAAACTAACCTTTAAAACTCATCCCACTCATCGTCACCAGAAGACTTCGGCGCTGAAGCACGCGCTTTCGGAGCGGCCGTAGCTCTAGGCTCTGCTGATGCAGGCTTGGCTTTGGCTACGACTTTTTTAGCCACAGGCGCTGATGTTTCACCACCTGTAGTAAAGAATGTCATCAGACGTTGCAGACCTTTACCTTGCTCTTCTAATGACTCACTAGCTGCCGCTGCTTGTTCAACCAAGGCTGCATTTTGTTGCGTCATCTCATCCATTTGCGTCACAGCTTTGTTAACTTGCTCAATACCTTGCGTTTGTTCGGCACCAGCGGCTGCTATTTCGGAAATAATATCACCTACTTTCTTGGCACCAATAACTATTTCTTCTAGTGTTCTGCCGGATTCATCTACTAGCATTGAACCTTCTTTAACTTTCTCGCCACTGTCATTAATCAATTCTTTGATTTCTTTGGCAGCAGAAGCTGAACGTTGAGCCAAGTTTCTAACTTCCGATGCTACCACCGCAAAACCACGACCTTGTTCACCCGCACGTGCCGCTTCAACAGCTGCATTAAGTGCTAATAAGTTAGTCTGGAAGGCGATCTCATCAATTACGCCGATAATATCAGTCACCTTCTTACTTGATGCACTGATCGCTATCATTGCTGAAATTGCACTTTTAATGACCGAGCCACCCTTTTCAGCTTGTTCTCTGGCATTAGATGCCAACTGATTGGCTTGACGAGCATTATCAGAGTTTTGACGTACTGTACTCGTTAGCTCTTCCATGCTTGAAGCAGTTTCTTCTAATGACGATGCCTGCTCTTCTGTTCGTTGGCTTAAGTCAATATTACCTTCAGAAATCTCACTGGAAGCCATCGCAATGCTACTTGCAGTTTCATTAATCTCTTTCACTGTTTCAGAGATTTTCGTAACGGTGCTATTGATAGCCGTTTGCAATAATGCAAACGGACCTTCATAATCACCGATCAGTTGCTTAGTCAAATCACCTTGAGACATGGCATTCATCACTTCTGATGTTCCAGCCAACACATCCTCGATGACAAACTGTAATTCTTTCTGCTCAGTAATATTGGCAGCATACTTGATTACTCTGACTGGCTTACCGTTTATGTCTATAATCGGATTATAAGAAGCTTGTAGATAAACGATTTTTCCACTCTTAGCTACACGCTTATATTCACCAGAATCAAACTCACCACGATTCAATTTCGCCCAAAACTCTCTATATTCAGCGCTATTAGCTAATTCCGCTTCAGCAAACATTCTATGATGATTTCCTACCACCTCTTCCTTAGTGTAGCCAACAACATCTAAGAAGTTTTGATTGACGTCAATAATGGTTCCATCCATTTCAAAACTGATAACACCCATCGCTTTACTGATAGCATCTAATTGACCTTCATAAGCTGCTATTGTATTTTTTGATTCTGTATTATTCAGCCATTCCAAGGCGGTACCAATATAAGCACCTTCACTATCGTAGATAGCGGTAACATTCAAGTTAAAACTAAGTGGCCCCACTTCAATATCAGTGTTGTAAGGTAAATTAGCAGGATCCGACAACAATTTACGCTGATGAGCTGGATTTTTATGGAAAGTATCAATATTGGTGCCTACCAACTTTGCCACATCAAAACCGGGGAAAACAGATCTCAATGTATCTTGATATTCAGTCAACATATCAATCGTTGATTTATTAGCATAAGTAACAAAGAAATCACGATCTATCATCATGATCGAGGTTTTAGCGCCATCTATCGTACCCTGTAACCTTGTGACGGCGGCTTCTTTAATCCGCACATCAGTTACATTTGTCCATTCTAAGGCATTACCTATATATTCACCGTGAGGGTCAACCATTGCGGTGACATTTAAGTTAAATTTTAATGGTCCTACCGTTATGTCAGTCTGATATGGCAAATTCTTTGGGTCGGACAACAATTTACGTTGATGCGATGGATCTTTATGGAAATCATCAATATTTTTACCAATGAGATTATCAAGATCAAATCCTGGGAAAACTTGTTTTAAAGTATCGACATAAGGACGCAACATATTAATCGTTGAATCATTAATATAAGTGATTTCAAAATCACGGTTGATCATCATAATGGAGGTCATTGCACCATCGACCGTCGCAGATAATCTCGCAACCTCAGATTCTTTAGCCCTTACTTCGGTGACATTTGCCCACTCGAGGGTATTACCCAGATAATTACCATCATTATCAACCATCGCAGTGACATTTAAGTTAAAACGTAGAGGTCCCACTTGAATATCTGTAACATAAGGACAGTTAGTTGGATCAGATAGTAATTTACGTTGATGGGCTGGATTCTTGTGAAAGATATCAATATTAGTGCCGATCAAATTCTCTAAATCGAAACCTGGAAATACTTTTTTCAGCGTATCAACATAGGGCGTTAACATCACTACTGTCGCATTGTTGACATAAGTAATGTTGAAATCACGATCTATCATCATTGTCGATGTCATCGAGCCATTAACAGCACTTTTCATCATTGCTAGTTCTTGTACTGCACCCTTCTCATTTTCTTTTGCCATCTCATCTGCCTCCACCGGCTCATATGCTTGTAACATAATTGTTGCGACTGTATTTAAGGTATTTCCCCATGCCTGTGCTACTGCTGGAACCCAAAGATCACCTGCAAACTCTTCCATTACAGATAATAAATTCTCAGCTACAAGGGGGTAGTGTTCCGCGGTGACACCATACTTGACATGACGTGCACCTAAACCTTTTAAATACTCGCTGAGTACATCAGGTTTATGCAGGTTCTGTACCAGTAGCACGAGTGCTGCCAATAGTTTCTTCTGCTGTTCGCCTGTTGAAACCCCAGAAAACAGGGGAATTACAGCAGGATATTTTTCGAATAATCGTTCATAAAAACGCTTGGCAAGTGCATTACCTTGGGGTGCTAAAGCGGCAAAACTTTCTTCTAATAGTTCAGTTTCAGTCTTTGCTTTATCAGCTTGAAGCGAAGTTTTAATTTCCATCTCATCAGCCTCCATCGGCTCATATGCTTGTAACATAATTGTTGCGATTGTATCTATGGTGTTTGCCCATGCCAGCTTTACTTGTGTTGTCCATAGGTCTCCCGCAAACTCTTCCATTACAGCTAATAAATTCTCAGCCACTAAAGGATAATGTTCCGCAACAACACCATAATGGCCATGCCGTGCACCTAAACCTTTTAAATACTCGCTGAGTACATCAGGTTTATGCAGGTTCTGTACCAGAAGCACCAGAGCTGCCAATAGCTTCTTCTGCTGTTCAGCCACTGAGCTCCCAGAAAACAAGGGAATCACGGAAGGATAATGCTCAAATAACCGTTCATAAAAACGAGCGGCAAGCGCATCACCTTGTGGCGCTATAGCGGCAAAACTTTCCTCTAGTAACTCCACGTCTGTTTTTTCTTGTTGAGCTTTTCGGCGAGATGAATCGCGTCTTGTCCGCGAACGAGTTTGAGCTACTTGCTGAGGTTCAGTTTTACTCAGATGATCTCCTTCGGTTAACCACGCTAAAGGGTCGTCTCCCATCGATGTTTTGTTTTCTGCCATTAGCCTGTTCTCCCGCTTAGTAAATCTTGCGCTAGAGACTGATAATCTTCTGCTCCTGCACTCTTTTCTTTGTACTCAAATACCGATTTCCCAAAACTCGGACATTCAGCTAACGATACGTTTTCTCTAATAACAGTATTTAACACGCGGTCTGGAAAATATTTCAGTAATCTCAGCCTTACTTCTTCTGTAAGCCTTCGTCTCAATTGCATTCGGGTTGAAACGATCCATAAACGAATGCTATGGCCTATGACAGATTCTGAACGCTTTAATATTTGCATCATCCGCGATAGCCCCTGTAATGAGAGGTAATCACCCGATACGGGTATCACTAACTCATCTGCTGCAAACATAGCGTTAATTCCCAATAAACCAGATGATGGTGGACAATCAATCAATACAAAATCACTTGCCATCAATTTTGATGCTTCTATCGCCCGCCGCAATGTATGACCTCTCGACGAACCACCCGATGCAACATGTTCAAAATCAGCTAAATTATTTCCAGCACACACCACATCCAAATTATCGCGAGCGGCTATTAGATAATCATCTAGATTGTCGCCTTCTAATAAAACACGATCTAAACCGCCTTGATCATTTTTTAAGCCAAGACTAATCGCTACCTGACCTTGTGGGTCCATATCTAATAGAGTTACTTTTTTACCTGCCAATGCTAAGGCATGACCCAAATTGACTGTCGTTGTGGTTTTGCCCACACCGCCTTTTTGGTTCATGATGGCAATAATTCGACCCATTTTATAACTTCTGATGGCTAGGACTTAACCCAGCGCCTCGATACTTAATAGACTATCTATATTGAGGATCATCATCATATTTTCCTCGATCGATACCAGACCAGTAATAAAGTCGGTATTGATGGAGCTTCCAAAATCAGGAGCGGGTTTTATATCTTCCGGCAATACATTATGTGCATCTGATACACCATCAACCACAATACCTACTGTTCGCTGAGTAATACCATCGACTTTAAGTACTACGACCACTGTAGTAGGGGTGTATGCAAGTGCCGGCATACCAAAGCGTAATCGCAAATCAACTACCGGTACTATCGTGCCGCGTAAGTTCAATACACCACATAAATAATGAGGTGAGTTAGGAATACGGGTGACACTATCCCAGCCTTTTATTTCTTGAACACGTAAGATTTCAACCCCATATTCTTCATCACCTAATAAGAATGTTAGGTATTGCTCTGAAGCATCTTCTTTTTGTTCTATCAAATCTGCAGAGTTGCTCACTGTTTCTAATTCACTCATTGTGTTCTCCTTAGGCCGCGAG
>JBNMOT010000149.1:0-7993 GCA_051275515.1 Oleispira sp.
CCAACGAGTGTCCGGATGGCTTTTTAGTTTGATGCCTTTTTCGGGTAGTTCAAGCAGTGCACTAGGTGTTGTTTGAGTGAACATAAAGACAGTCGGTGTAAGGTCGTTTTGCCATATGAAATCACGATCAGCAACTCCTCTAGAGACATGCATGTAAACCAAGCCCTCAACTAAGTCATTCAACTTAATGAGTTCGCGAAACGCGTCGAGCACTTCATCTCTTTTCAGAGGTATTGGGATTTGCAATTTATCTAATGATGTTAGGTAGCGTTCGATATGTGAATCAAAATTAATCAGTTTGCCTTCACTAACCCCAGCCACTTCATAGATTGCATCGCCGAACAGTACCGAACGATCAAATATAGATATCTTCGCTTCGTTTTCTGCGAGGTACTCACCGTTCAAATATACTGTGCGTGTCATTTGCTATTTCCAATGTCATTGGCTGAAATTTATAGTCGTTTGAGTATGCTGGTTTTAGGTCAGCGTACCTCATCATTGCAACAATCGGCTGAACTGGATTAACTTATTAGCCCAGATATCAAGTCGGCTATTTTCTATTGAATTTCCATCCTGAAACGGAACCGTGGCGAGAGCGACACAATGATTCAAGATGCGTACTACTAGAAATGGGCGTTTGGTTATTCCAAATTACTATATCTAGTAGTGTGCAGATTGATTCAGTGAGGGGTTCGCAGCAGGTCTCTGTTTCCGGATGGGAACTATTTAGCTGCAATAATAATAATTTCTACTTTGTAATCTGTGGTTGCGAGTCTTGCTTCGCCGCAAGCTCTGCCAGGTGCTTGGCCTTCTGGTACCCAGCTATCCCAAACTTCGTTCATCTGCGCGAAGTCTCCCATACTTTCAAGCCAGATTGTCGCTTGTAAAATCTTACTTTTATCGCTGCCGGCTTGCGCGAGTAGTTTGTCAACATTGGCAAGCATTGAACGGGTTTGCTCAGTAATATCTCCCGATGGATCACCAACTTGGCCTGCAAGATAGATTGTGTCGTTATGTATGTTAATTTGGCTCATTCGCGGGCTTGTATCGAATCGTAGAAGTGTCATTTTATTATCCATTTGTGGTTAACGTTGTTGATTGATGTAGTTATGAGTGTGTTTTATTGCTGTTGCAAATGTTTCTTCAAGAAGTTCTTGGTGCGCTCTTCTTTAGGGTTAGAGAACAGCTGATCTGGCGGGCCTTGCTCGCACACCACGCCTTGGTCCATAAACAGCACATGATCAGATACTTCGTTGGCAAAGCTCATTTCATGGGTGACGATCAGCATGGTCATCTGTTCTCGTGCCAACTGTTTCATCACTAGATTCACTTCTTCTACTAGCTCTGGGTCAAGGGCAGAGGTCGCTTCATCAAACAGCATTACCTTTGGCTGCATTGCTAAAGCACGGGCTATCGCGACCCGTTGTTTTTGCCCACCTGAAAGATTTGAAGGAAATACCTCTGCCTTATCTTGTAGGCCCACTTTTGCCAGTAGCTCCATGCAAAAATCAGTGGCTTCACGTTTTTCCATGCCCTTAAGTTTTATAGGCGCCAAGCGAATATTATCGAGCGTTGATAAATGCGGGAACAAATTAAAGCCTTGAAACACCATGCCCATATTTTGGCGCACTGAGTTAATATGTCGCTCAAATTCCATCCCTTTCATGTCAGGCTGATTGACACGCACGCCATCCAGCCAAATCTCACCAGAGTCGATACTTTCAAGGTGATTAATTGAACGTAACAAGGTGCTTTTACCTGAACCCGATGAACCGATAATAGAGACGATTTGACCACGCGTGACCTGCAGGTCAATGCCTTTAAGCACTTCAAGATCACCAAAGGCCTTTTTTACATTAATAATATCTAGCATGAGAGGCGCGCTTTTCTTATCGCTAACTTGTGGTTGATCTTTCATTATCTTCTGCTCTCTAGTTTTTTCTCAAATCGATTCAGGCTGGTTTCTAGAACCAGATTGAGAATGTAGTAAATCACTGCCACCGAAATATAAAACTCAAAGGGGCGGAAAGTATTAGCTATTTCAAACTGGGCATTTAGCACCAATTCGGTGACGCCAATTACCGAGAGCACTGAGGTGTCTTTTAACATGAGAATCATATTGTTTCCCAGTTGTGGCAACGCTCGATAAATCGCTTGGGGCACTATAAAAAACCATAAAGTTTGCATACGGCCAAAACCTAATGATCTTGCCGCTTCCGTTTGGCCCTTTTCAATCGATAGGATGGTAGCGCGAAAAATATCGGCGTTATAGGCCATGTAATGAATGCCCAAACCTAAGATACCGGTAAGTAACGCGGGAATTAAAATACCTACTTGTCCCAGGCCAAAATACAGTAGATACAATTGCAGTAATAATGGCGTACCCATAAATAGCCAAATAAAGAAACGCAGCGGATAGCTGAATATTTTCTTGCCGTAGAGGGTGGTGAGCGCCACCGCCATTCCGCCGACTAAGGAGAGAACAGCTGAGAAAAGGGCAATAAATAAGGTGTATCCAGTGCCTTCCAGTAAAGTCGGCATATTCTCCCAAACGGGAGCGAAATCAAAATTCATGATGGTATCCTCCAGTTAGTGGAAAAGGTAGCGTGTGTAACGGTTATAGAGCCAATCTACAAAGCTAATTACCCCGTAAATTAAGATGAGGTAGATGGCCGCCGAAACGGTAAATACTTCGAACGGCTTGTAAGTAAAACTGATGATACGTTGCGATTGGTAAGTCAGTTCCACCACTGAGATGATTGACACAAGTGACGAGCCTTTGATAACAATCACACCTAGCACGCCTAAAGAGCGAATCATAAGCCCAGCGGCTTGCGGTAAAATAATGGAAATCATGGTTTGCGTGCGCGAAAAACCGAGCGAGCGTGAAGCTTCGTTTTGACCTTTATCTACCGCAATAATAGATCCGCGAATAGCTTCGGACATATACGCGCCAATATTCAAACCGATCGCTAGTAAGCCCGCTGTGTAGGCTTCTAAATTGATACCAAAGGCTGAGCCCCCGTAGTAGAAAATCAGCAATTGCACGAAAAATGGCGTACCTCGAATCACACTGATATAAATTCGTGCAGGCCATCTTATGATACGAAAATTAGACGAGCGCATAATGACTAGTACTGTCGCTACACCCAAACCGAGAATAAATGACAGTACTGAGATGGTAACTGTGATCCACGCTGCGTCTAACAGTAGGGGGGTAATCTCCCACATTAAAGCAAAATCCATATTTCTTCCCATTGGAATTTTTTAGAATTATTATATTAATAGTAAATGTCGATTGTTCGATGGAGATTTATTTTAATATTATCATGCGATTAGCTGGTGGTTGATGATGAGTTTCTTGCAAAACTATCATAAAGAATGCATCTGATACCTCTTAAAAGACTTATTTACAGAGCCATTTTACACAGAAGTTTCATTTGATCTTTTATAGAACATTATCACCGAGTATTATTACAGAGCACTGCCGTCAGATATTAAGGGTATAGAGAAACCAACGGTCAGAACTGTTTCAACTGTTGGTATCTGTCGATAAAATTTAAAAAGTGTTATTTCGAAATGTCAAAACCAATCCATTTGTCCATAATACTTGCGTAAGTACCATCAGCTTTAATTTCATCAAGGGCTTTTTGAATGGCAGCCTTCAGTTCTAGCTGGTTAAGCTGGACAGTAATTGCTGCCGGATAGCGTTCTAGGCCTTTTGTCGCAATGCGGCTAAATTTGTAACCTTTTTCCTTCATGGCAACAGCCACAGGTACGTCATCAACAGCAATTGCCTCCACACGACCGGTATCCAGCGCTAATAACAGGTCAGGTAAGCCCTGGAAAGTCTGGTTGGACCATGAACCTTGACCATCCTTTACCATTTTGACAGCCCAAGTGTTGGCGGTCTCACCTAAGGTTGAACCCATTGTTTTATCATTCATGTCAGCTGCTGATTTTATACTGGAACCTTCTTTAGTATATAAAGCGGAGCCAGCCCAGTAGTAATCACTGGTAAAATCAACTGCTTTTCTGCGCTCTGCTGTATCGCTCATTGAGCAGATACAGGCATCGTATTTACCCGCGACCAAAGCGGCGATAATACCATTCCATGGAGTGGTGCTGACTTCTGCCTTTAAACCCATTTTTTTGGCAATTGCGTGGGCAACATCCACATCAAAACCTTTTACTTCGCCTTTTAAATTAACGAAGCTAAAGGGTGGGTATGCACCTGAGTTGGATACCTTTAACACGCCACTTTCATTAATTTCACTGAAGTCACGTGCTTGGGCCGAAAACGGTAGTAGCATAATCAGAGCTGCAGTGACTGCATAACGTGTTTTTGTTAATAATTTCATTTTAAATTCCCCAAAGAAGTATTATTTTTGTTTTATTGCGAATAAATTCGCGTTTAATTTTCTATTTAACTTATTGTCATTACTTACCGTCATTAAGTGTCATCATGCATAATGCTGTGGTATTTAACCTACCCCGTAAACGGATTCGTAACCTATACACCATAAATGACAGCACACGATTGACACCATAAAAGCGACACTCTAAATTTTATTTAGCTTGCCACTCGATGATTCTTTTCGAACCCTTGCAGAAAAGAGTCAAGATTATGGCCGAGACTCTCACTGAGGTAACCACCTTCCTGCACTAATACAGTGGGCTTGCCTAATTGCGCTAGCCGTTGGGCAATTCGATTAAAGCCATTCGTCGTTACGTTCAGACCGCCAAAGGGATCATCAATTGATGCATCTAAACCAAGGGCCACCACAATAACCTCTGGTGAGAACATCGCTACGGTTTCAAGTAGGTGATCGAGTCCCGCTATAAAGGCGTCATCATTGGATTGCCTTGGTAGCGGCACATTAAGATTGTATGCAAAGCCTGCATCTTTACCGCGCTCATCAGCGTGGCCCCAAAAAAATGGGTAAAAACTGGCAGGATCTGCATGAATTGAGGCGGTAAAGACATCGTCACGGGCGTAAAAAATATCCTGCGTACCATTGCCGTGATGTAAATCGACATCAATGATTACAACTCGATCATAGCGGCTGCGTAGCTGTTGTGCTGCAATGGCAGAGTTGTTGAGATAACAAAACCCGCCAGCGGTATCTTTAAATGCATGATGTCCTGGTGGGCGGCAAAGTGCATAAGCGACTGGCTCACCATCCAACACAAGCTGTGCTGCAGTGCCTGCACAGTGTGCGCTGCTAATGACTGCCTCAAAAGTGTCACTAGAAATCGGACAGGCAGTGTCAGCCATATGATATCCGGCTTGCCCTACCACCGAGGCGGGGTAGCTACCATCGCGACGATTGGGATGAATATTGGGTACAACTTCTGCTGAAGTACTGTCTGAATGCTGCCACTGACGGTGAATATTTTTCAAAAAACGGAGGTACTCAGGTGTATGAACTGCCGATATTAACGCAAGTCCAGTGTCTGTAGGCTCGATATGCTCGCATCCAGCAGATAAGGCCGCTGCCAACAAAGTATCTGCGCGTAGTGGAACTTCTGGATTTTTGGACTGGGCACCGCCGGTCATAAAAAATTGCGGATGATGCTTTGCCTGTGAAGATGAATAAACTGCCTTCATGATTGTTACCTTGTAGCAAAAAACAAATTTTTTTATATTAATTATTACTTGATCTAGCGTTAAAAAACCTAATCCTAACGGCATAAAGCATCCGCATTAGATGTGACTGATAGAGCAGACAGCTTTAGAGCTAGTACCTAAATTGGTGGTTGAAAGAGATCATACTTAAGCCCTAACGCTGAAACAGTGATTGCAGTATTTATCATTGGTTGGTATTTTACAAATCACTAATAATTATATTCATTATAGGGTTAGGCTATGCAAGAGCTCGTTTGGAAACTTGACTGGAATTTGCTACGCACCTATACGGTGATAGTACAAGAAGGCAGTATTACTAGTGCTGCGAACAAACTGTCTCTGGCACAACCGAGTGTTTCCAATGCGCTTAAGCGTCTTGAAGAACGCCTAGGGAAAAAACTCATCTATCGCAGCCCAGGGCGTTTTGAGCTGACAAAGCCCGGTCGTTTACTATTTAAGGAATGCGAAGAGATTTTTGGTAGCGTCTCGCGGATTACAGTATTGATGCGTGAAGTTGAGGAAGAGCTCACAGGCGAAATACGCATCAGTATGGCCAGTCATATTACTTGTCCAATCGTAGACAACACGCTCGCCGACTTTCACGCCGCTCATCCGAAAGTGACTTTTAATATGCGGGTTCTCAAGAGCAATGACGTCGAACGTTCTGTACTGCAAAAAGATGCCAGTTTTGGAATGTCGCTTGATATGGAACGCAATCCACGGCTGAAATACACGCATTTCTATCGAGAATGCTTTGGTTTTTTCTGCGGACCTGGGCACCATCTGTTCGGCGTTGAGGGCATTGACATGGCGCAATTAGCCAACGAATCTATCGTTTCGTTTAAGTCTGATCAGCTATTTGACGCATTAGGGCCAGTAGCGTTGCTGCGGGTTTCAGAGGGCATGCGTGGCCCGGTTGTGGGTACGTCCTCGCATCTTGAAGAAGTGAAGCGCATGATTATAAACGGGCTTGGAATTGGACCCCTTCCGATACATGTGGTCAGCACCGACATTCGTGACGGATTGCTGTGGCGTTTACCGCCATATGACGCAAGACTTACTGTCGATGTGAACCTCGTTACCAATCCACGTGCTCACTTGACCCGGGCCGAGTCTGAACTAATAGAACAATTGATCACAACAATTGGGAGTTTTTCGCTAGAAGAGCGCACTTATGGTTAGCAGGCGCTGCCACTGATTGGAAAATTGAAATAATAACTGAGTATTCCACGGGTTGAATAATCAATAGATCAAAGACGTTTGATTTGTTTTTTGTACTAATAGCTGCAAGAGTAAGTACTTAGCCTATAGCCGCGGGTTTATGCACTTAAATCCATGGTGCTCACTGCGCGGGTCAGTTAAAACTGTTCATCTTTATCCATCAAAAAAGCGGGAGAGGTGTGTTAAAAGTCAGGCCCTATTTGATTCAAGCTTTGTTGACTTGCATGGCTTACGTTGAGTTAAACTCGTAGGTGAGCGGATGGCTAAAACGCTAGAGGCATCTCAATTTACTTCACTAAAGCAGTGTATTGATGAGAGTAATGAAAATCACTTTAGTGCTAAACAAACAAACAAAACTATAAACAGCAGTTGCGTTTATCACTCAGGCAGTTTTTATCTAAAAAAGAATATCGTGCAGGCCCATGCAACCAATGGTATGTACTGAATCAGCTATGGTATGGATTGTTGTAACAAGCTGTGGCTATGTACTCAAAAGCTAAAAGCGACCTGCATGAAGGTGTTAGCATTAGTCAAAACTTGTTGCCATTTAAATTTTAAGTGCCTCAATTTAAGCACTTAAAACTCCGCCATGTAGGGCTTTTTTAGATCTAGAAAATTTACAAAAGAGAACGACTAGCTTAAGCACTAAATTGGCACTTTGAGTGTAGGAAATTATTAAACAGGTTGTCTTTTAGGTTCGCCTCTAAGTTTACGGAGCTGATCCTCAGTTTTGGTTTACGACAAATACAGGTTGAAAGTCAGCGACACCCATATTGTTTAACACTATACTAATTTTATTCTCAGATTTAGGATTGTTTTTATGAAGATAAACCATGTTTTATTATCTCCTTTATTACTTATCATTTTATTAATAACTCCTTTTATAATAAGTGCTAACCCTTTATTAATGCCCTCCAATAATACCGTTACCCAGGAAGCACTGCCGACTGATTTACTTCCGCAACAGGTAGGTGATTTTGTTGCACCTTTAAATGAAGAGCAAGTCCGCAACCTATTAATTACTAGTTTACATCAACAAGCAGAAATTAATGCACAAGCCGAAATGGCCGAATCTATGTCAATTATTGCTCTTTTGAAAGGCATTTCGGATCCTATGTCTCCGTTGGGTAAAGGTATTCACAC
>JBNMOT010000150.1:0-7945 GCA_051275515.1 Oleispira sp.
CTGGCAATACCATTAATCGCATTAGGTAAGGCATCGGCATAAGGCACATAAGGTTTGATGTCGACAATGGGCGTGCCATCTAATAAATCGATTCCGGATATCTGTAAACGACCATTTTTAATGCCCTCAAGTTTCACCACTGAAAGCCCCAGAGGATTTGGTCTGTGGGTTGCACGAGTAGCAAAAACCCCAATCTTTTTATTGCCCCCTAAGCGCGGTGGGCGAACACGCAAGCGAACGTCACCGTCTTTTGGCATGGCTTCGTGAAAGATAAAGCTGAGCCATAGATGGCTGACATCTTCTAAACCCTCAATGGCCAGAGGATCATCGTAAGGAGCCAATAATTCAATTTCACCTTTTGCCGCCGGGGCTAATGCTGGCTGACGAGGAATAGCAAACTTTTCTTTAAAGCACGAGTGAACCACCCCAATAGTCTTCAGTGAGTAAGATTGAACGCAGTTATGATCTTCTGAACTATTTGCCATGTCTAATATTACTACCGAGCGATGATATTGCTAATTATTACATATCTCGCGATGTATGTATGAGGGTTTACGCCGCTTAAGTTTTGGTGAAGATGTTAATGGACAAAGCACCAGTCAGCCAGTCGACGCACTTAAAAATATTAAAGCACGCGAACACGGTGGAATGTTTTTATTTTGCGATCTTCATCCTTTTCTCGATGGTGCTATTTCTCAAGATGACGTTCCCGAAGTCAGTAAAGCCAAGATGGAATTACTGAATATGGACGGTATCATTAGCTTTGAGTCCGATACTGCTCGTTTTGGTGAAGTCGCTGGCCTAAGCAATATGAAGACATGGCTTAACAAACGACGCGAAGCATTTTTAACCGCAACAGATGATATGCGACCGAAAGGCAGAAAGGGTCGCCTTGATGAAATATTTTTTGTCGACTTGCCCAGAGAGCAAGTACGAGAAGACATTTTAGCCATCCACTTAAAAAAGAGAGGTTTAAAGCCAAAGCAATTCGACTTACCTTTGCTTGCTGAAATCAGCGACGGTTTTTCGGGGGCAGAATTAGAGCAAGCCATTGTATCTGCTTGGCACACCGTTAAGAGTGAGCCGAGTGCAAAAAATATGAATACTGACATTCTAATGGATGAAATTCAAAGAACTCAGCCACTGTCGGTCACCATGTCGGAACGCATGGTTGCGCTCAGAGATTGGGCCGAAGGGCGAGCAGTCAATGCAGACTGATTTTGCGCTAAGTCGATAGTGACGCTATTAGCCTCCCAAATGGCCAATTCGTCTCTTTACATCATTCTTGTTATCACCCAAGATAAATTTATAAAATATAACGATAATTAAAACCCTATAATTGATTAAATTTGGATTTACAGCATGACAAAAAGTGTAGTCATTACCGGTGCCTCTTCTGGCATCGGCGCAGCATTAGCGCGTGAATTTGCCAACCGAGGCTATAACATCGCCTTGTGTGCTCGCCGCGTAGAGAAGCTGGAATCTCTTAAACAAGAACTGTCGCAAAAAAATAGCCATATCCAAGTGATCAGCGCCGCTTTGGACGTGAATGAATTAGAAACTGTGCCGACGGTTTTGAACGCCCTTAAATCAAGCCTAGGCACTATCGACATTGTGGTGGCGAATGCCGGTATTACCGGTGTGCGCAGAACGGGCACTGGGGATCTGACCATTGATAAAAGCATTTTACAAACCAATCTTTATGGTGCGATAGCGACGATCGACGCCGCCGTGGCAATTTTTCGTGAGCAGGGCTTTGGTCATATTGTCGGCATGTCTTCTTTCTCCGCGTTCAGAGGCATTCCAGGCAGCGCCGCGTACTCGGCCTCAAAAGCCGCGGTCACTAATTACCTGCAAGCCGTCGGTACTGAGCTGTATCGTAAAAAAGACATTAAGGTCACTGCGATTCACCCAGGATTTATTCGCACAGAAATCGATGACAATATTGATAAATTTCCTTTTGTGATCGATGCCGATAAAGCCGCGAAGACCATGGTGAATGCCATTGAAAAAGGCAAAACCGATATCGTTGTACCCCGTTGGCCTTGGGCGATTTTGCGCAAGGTGATGCCAAAATTACCGGAATCGGTGATTGCCAAAATATTTTAATGCCGTGGCAAGTGCTAGCAAGGCCTCAGTCTGGTAGAATCCGCGCCATAATTTCTTCTATCTTTCTTTTACCTTTCTTATAGATAGCTGTTAACTCAGCTTGAGGCCTTGATTATGAGTCTTGCAGATCAAATTCTAGCGGTGAATAATGACCTTCCCATTCGTACTGATAAGCCCGTGCACAGCGGCAAGGTACGTTCGGTGTATTGGTTAACCGAGGCTGATAGCAAGCGTCTGATTGAAGAAAAAGGCTACGACGTTGCCCCTGATGCGCCTTTGGCCATTATGGTTATCAGCGATCGCATCTCCGCGTTCGACTGCATTTGGCAGGGTGAAGGCGGCATGATGGGCGTACCGGGTAAAGGGGCGGCACTGAATGCCATCTCCAACCACTGGTTCCGCTTATTCCGCGAGCAAGGCTTAGCCGATAGCCACATTCTTGATATTCCCCATCCGTTTGTCTGGATCGTACAAAAAGCCCGCCCGGTAATGATCGAAGCGATCTGTCGCCAATACATCACCGGTTCTATGTGGCGTGCGTACAGCAAAGGCGAGCGTGATTTCTGTGGTATCCAAATGCCGGACGGTCTTAGCAAAGACCAGAAACTAGCTGAGTTATTAATTACCCCCTCTACCAAGGGTATTTTAAACGGCATTCCGGGTGTGCCGGCGGTGGATGATGTGAACGTTACTCGCGCCAATATCACTGATAACTTCGAAGCGTTTAATTTCAGCAAAGCCTCTGACATCGAACAATACGAAAAGCTATTACAAGAAGGCTTTGGCGTTATTGCGAATGCGTTGGCAGAACTTGATCAAGTCTTTGTCGATACCAAGTTTGAATTTGGTTACGTTAACGACGCGACGGGCAACGAAAAACTCATCTACATGGATGAAGTCGGCACCCCTGACTCCTCCCGTATTTGGGACGGTGCAGAATATCGCAATGGCAAGATTGTGGAAAACTCGAAAGAAGGGTTCCGCCAGTTCTTACTCAACCACTTTGAAGACTCCGATATTTTATTGAACAAAGACCGCATGGATGAACGTGCTGCGTTAGCGCGTGATAACGTATTGCCCAAAAGTGCGTTAATGGACTTATCAAAAACGTATTTGAACATCGCTGAAAAAGTGATCGGTAAAAAAATTGTGTTATCAGACAATCCAAAAGCTGAAATTGTAGACATCTTACGAAACCAATATGGATTGGTTGACGAATAATTAGGACGAGTAGAAAGCATGTTTTCAGGTTTTGACTACGGCACATCAAATTGTGCCATGGGTATTATCACTCCCAATACCTCTTCTAATTTAAATGTTCAGCTATTAGCACTCGAGCAGGGCAAGGCTTTAATGCCTTCAACCCTGTACGCGCTGGAACGCGAACTGATTTGTGAACAAGTCGGCTTAGCCATTCAACCGACTGATATTAAACAAGCCTTCTTAAGTTCACGCGCCAACTCCCTCGCGCAAGCGCGTCGTATCCGCCAGCAAGAAGGCCTTGATCCCAGCGAGCAAAGTCTGTTTTTTGGTCGCGCCGCGTTTGCAGAATATTACGAGTTTCCAGAAGAAGGCTATTTTGTAAAATCGCCAAAGTCTTTTTTAGGGTCTAGCGGTTTACGACCGGAACAAGTGTTCTTTTTTGAAGACATTGTCACCGCGATGATGCAAAACGTAAAAGCCCAGGCAGAAAAAAGTGCCGTGGCGCTTGGGCTGTCACACTCGATTGAGCATACCGTTATTGGTCGCCCGGTAAACTTTCAAGGGTTAAATACCGAACAAAGTAATAAACAAGCGATTGATATACTAACCGTCGCGGCCAAACGTGCAGGGTTTAAATCGGTGGAGTTTTTATTCGAACCCATTGCAGCCGGCTTAAACTTTGAATCTGACTTAACCGACGATAAAACCGTATTGGTCGTCGATATTGGTGGTGGTACCACCGATTGCGCGATGGTGCGCATGGGCCCGAATCATAAAAATAAAGACCAGCGTCAGCAAGACTTTATTGGCCACAGCGGTGAGCGAGTCGGTGGCAACGATCTTGATATTCGTTTGGCAGGACGTTGTTTAATGCCACTATTTGGCATGGGTACGGATCTAAAAAATGGCAATCCGGTGTCGACTAAAACTTTTTTCGACGCCGTCGCCACCAACGACATTAGCGCACAAAGCAACTTCAACAGCTTACAGACTGAACTGTATCTAGATCAACTGGTTCGCGACAGCGCCGCCCCCGAACTCATAAAGCGTTTTATAAAACTGCGCGCTGAAAAACAAAACCATCACCTAGTGCGCAGCTCAGAGCAATGTAAAATTGCCTTGTCGAGCCAGCCAGAGCATCGAGTAGATCTAGGCTTTATTGAACAAGATTTAAGCGAAGCGATTACCCGTGAGCAATTTGCCGACGCCGTACAAAGGCCTGTAGAAAAAATGGCCGCGCTCATGGACGACGCGATTAAACAAGCAGGCTGTCAACCCGATCTTGTCTATGTAACCGGCGGTTCAGGGCAATCCCCCGTTATTCGCCAAGCGATTCAACAAAAAATGGGTGATGTTGATGTGGTCGATGGCGATCACTTTGGCAGCGTCGCGTCAGGATTAACCGTATGGGCAGAAAGAATTTTTTAACGCTTTCAGCGGTTCATGGCAAACCTTTCCCCCACTTATGTATGTAAATCGGATATACTTAATATTTAGATAAAGCTTACAATAATGAGTGGTAAATGCAGAGGATTAACAGTGTATTTATATTCATAGTTAGTGGTAATGACAGGGTTATTTAGCGACATACCGTCATTCAGCCTGGGAGTATGTATGAATATGATGAACGTAGGTTTTTTGAGCCTATTATTAGCCGTTTCTTATGGCGTTTCTAATAACGTATTGGCAAAAGATATAACAATTGCGACTTTTCAACTTGATACCGAGCAGGTGAATATTGCGATCACCGTGATGACAGAGATTTATCAGGATATTGGCTATGAAATGAAGCTGATGCGCTTTCCAAGTAAACGATCTTTAGTAGAAGCAAACTTGGGCACGACTCAAGGCGAATTAATGCGCATAAAAGAGATACAACAAAATTATCCTAATCTAGTTCGAATACCGTATCCGATCAGCCGCTTAAAAGCGATGGCATTAACCTCCACCGGTCAGCCAGAAATTAATGATATGGAAGGGTTGCTGGATAAAAAAGTGGGGGTTCTTCGAGGGCTAAAATATACCGATATTCTGACCCGAGATTTCGACCGTGCAATACTGAATAGTATTGATAGCTTATTTGAAATATTACTGGCGGGTCGCGTTGATGTGATTTTGTTTCCTGAGCTCGATGCCAAAAAATATATCCAAAAACATCAACTAGAAGATAAAATTAATATTAGCACCGACCCTATTGTCGACATACCGCTGTATCATTTTGTGCATAAAGATTCAAAAACAGTGATTGAATTATTAAATAAAAAGATGAGCGAAATGAAAGAGACTGGCGCCTTGGCGAAGCTAATCGATACAGCAACTCAGTCTGAGCATTAAGTAAAAAATTACTGAGCGCATAACGTGATTAGAAAAAAGCGGTTAAGCCCGTGCTAAATTCTAAGTTGTGCGTCCGCTTTTTCTTCGGTCCAATCTCCGCTTCAAAACTATGGTCACGAAAATCCACATTAACCGTTAGCCAATCTTTTAAAATAATTCGATAACCACTACCGACCGTGATGGTGAAATTATTATCATCCGCAAAATCGGTATTACCGGCGCCTGCGACGAGATAAAAGGCACTGTTAAAGGTTAACTTCTGAGTCACAAACGTTTCACCAGGAAATACGTTATAACCCACCAAAAGATTATAATAGCGATAACGTCTATCTTTGATAATGGCTATCTCATTATTACCAAAATAATATTCAGCCGTAGAAGGCCCCGCTTCAGCTTGGCCATAATTGGCCTGTAAGAAGAAGTCTTCCGTCGCATGAAAAGACGCTTTGAGGCCTAGTACACTGGCACTACCAAAATCTTCAATGGCTAAAATACCGGCATAAGCCCCGAGTTCAAAAAATTCACTATCAATTTGAGCTTCATACGCTTCACGCTGATTATTATCAGGTTCAACCACAATAATAGGATTAATGTCGACATTGCCATCTTCAGCCCAAGCAAGCGAACTCAGTGTCATAAAACTCGTACTTAAAAAAGCAATTAAAAGAAGCTGCTGAAACCAATACGCCATGCGGAATTCCTCAAAGAATCATTATCACCCGCAAGCGCTACCTGTCGGTACTCACCACGAACAACAAAATTGTAACCAATATAATAATTTATGCCGCCACCGATAAAGGTGTACTCGCTATTGAACTCATTGGCGTTACCCACATTGAGCTTTTCTTTTTGCTGCCAGCTTTGTTTACCAAAGCCTGTGCTAATGAAGGGCGTGAACGACCAGCTCTTAAAGGGTTCAAACAATAGGTTGGCACCATAGCTAGTGCCATCAATATAGGTTCCAAAAATTTGTCCAAATTCTAGCTCAGCGCCGACAAAGTTTGATAAACGAAAACCGGCAACGAAGGTCGCGGTTTCTGCATCCCCTTGTTGACCCAGTGCAAAACCAATACGTCCTTGTTGAGCAAGATAATCCCCGTGCTGGGTATCAGGCAGTGCCGCCGGTAAGCCACTGGGTGCAATCGTACGCGCTAATTTCTCTTGTTGAATCCAACCTTTTTTATGATGACGGTTCGCAACCTGATACCAGCTACCACGACGGCGCAAAACGGTAATGGGCTCATCTTGTTCCATGGTATGAATGACGGGATAACCACGACCCGGACCAGAATGCATGTCTAGGTACGCATCGATCACCCTTAATTGAATTAACTGAACCTCTCCTTCGGCCTTGGCAGAGCTGTTAAAAACAAGACACAGTGAAAAAAAAATGAAGGTCAATAATCTGTGAAACATAACCTGTACCTGATAAAGCGTGCAAAATAAAATGGCGAAAGGTGTGTATAAAAAAGCGGCCGATAAAACGATTTAGGTGCGACATTATAGACCTAACATTTATAAAAAACTTACCCACATGCGGTTGTTATTGTGATGTGCTTCGCTTTTAGAAACATTAGCAGGGGGGAGTTAATCGATTTGCTAATCGATATCGAGTATAAGTACGTCGTGAAATAATCGTTTTTAAAAAGGGGAAGGTTATGATAAATATCGGGCTAACTAACCCCTGTCTATTAATTTTTTTAAGTTTATTATTAGTGCCATCTAGCGGTTGGGCTAACGATCAAAGCATTGATTTCTCTGAACAACAAAATCAGAAAAATGCCCAGCGTGCGCTTGATTCCGTGAAGGTGCTTTCAAAAGAAATTCAAGTTTTAAAAAAATCAGTTGTTGATCTCAATAAAGATTTACAACTCATGGAAGAAGAACTGCTTTTTCCTTCCAGTACTCACTTATCGTTATTTGTCTCGTTAGATATGGGTCAGTTTTTTACCTTAGAAAGCATCAAAATAAAATTGAATGATAAGCAAGTCGCAAGCCATTTATACAGTGATAAACAGCGACAAGCGTTAGTGCGTGGCGGAGTTCAGCGACTTTACATGACTAATTTGAATTTGGGTAAGCATACCCTCGTCGCATTTTTTACCGGCATCGGACCCAACGGCAGACCTTATAAGCGGGCAACTGAATTGGAATTTCAGAAGAAACAAGGCAGTCAATATCTAGAGTTGGCTATCATTGACGATCGTGCCAAGCAAGACGCTAAATTTACCATCAAGCAGTGGTAACGGTTTATTATGTTGAAAAATTTACTATTTTTTTGTGTTATTGCTAGCCTGTT
>JBNMOT010000151.1:0-7797 GCA_051275515.1 Oleispira sp.
ATAATATCAACTTCGTAATTTAATGCTTCTATACGACCATTAACATTGGCTAACATAGTATTGTAGCTATCACGTAAACGACGAGATAGCGCATACTCAACAAATTCGTTCAGTAACCTAGTAACAAAAATGGCATCAGATGATTTCAAACTTAACGCTACAAAAGACTCAGTATCTTTTGTACCAGAGGTTTTAACCGAAAACTGATTACTAAAATTACTGAAATTTTGCTCTAACGTCAGCTTCTCATTATAAGCACCCGGTATCGCTTTAATCTCATCCAGTTTTAATTCATAAAACGCTTTACGATAGCCAGTCGATAATAATGCAGACGTTGCAGAGGAAAATGCTGAGTCAACGGTCATTTCAAAAATGGGCGGGGAAGATTTTTGAACCGTACTTCCACCACCGCCATATACTCTGTCTCCACCCAGCAGCTGGGGTCGTGCAAACTCAATTAAATCATTATCCGTTGCCCATTTAACCTTGGCTTCCGCCTGATAAACCGGCGCCGTTTTAGATAAATAAAGACCTGCTAAAATAATGGTGATAAACAGACCTGCAAATACCCATACTTTCTGATCCCAAATGTCATCGATAAGATCGAACAAGTCGATCTCATCGTCATTACTGGCTCGCTGCTGCGCAGCTTGATGATCATTGACGCCGTCGCTCGTATGTGTCATTTATTTTTCGCTATCCGTGTCGTTATTATCAGTATCATCCACAGATGACTCATCCGTTGATTCTTCTAAATCGCTGTCAGCAGCCAGATCAACACCATCAGCGGCTAGATATTCAAGACCGTCATCAACTTCTTCTGGCTCACAAACACGCTCAACACCAATCAAACGCTCTTTTTCAGAGACTTTAATTAGGCGAACGCCTTGAGTATTACGACCCAAACAAGAAACAGAATCAGCCGAGGTACGCACCAGCGTGCCTTTATCACTGATCAACATCACTTCGTCATTTTCAAATACTTGCACAGCACCAATAATAATGCCGTTACGCTCGTTCACGACCATGGCTTTAACACCTTGAGTGCCACGACCTTTGGTTGGGAATTCTGTAATCTCGGTACGCTTACC
This sequence comes from Oleispira sp., assembly GCA_051275515.1. Taxonomy (GTDB): domain Bacteria; phylum Pseudomonadota; class Gammaproteobacteria; order Pseudomonadales; family Oceanobacteraceae; genus Oleispira. Next base: position 1,092 of record JBNMOT010000151.1, read on the forward strand.
ATAACCACGATCACTCGCGGTTAATAACGTGCCACCTTCAGCGGGAATAACCAAGGAAATAACTTTCTGGCCTTCTTGAATTCTAATACCACGCACACCACGAGCCGTTCGACCCATTGCGCGTACATCTGATTCTTTAAAGCGATTTGCTTTACCTGCATCCGTTAGCAATAGAATATCTTTAGTGCCATCGGTAATGGCAACACCGATCAAGTGATCACCTTCATCCAGTTCGCAGGCGATTAAACCGCTTGAACGGGGGCGTTGGAAGTGCTCTAAACTGGTCTTCTTCACAGTACCCATAGAGGTCGCCATAAAGATAAATTCTTCACCGGTAAATTCTGATAATGGCAAGATAGCGGTAATGCGCTCTTCTTCACCCAGATTGACTACATTGACCATCGGGCGGCCTTTGGCGTTGCGGCTTGCCTGAGGAATATCATACACCTTCAGCCAAAATACCTTACCGGCATCGGTAAAACATAAAACCGTATCATGGCTATTGGCAATCATTAGGTGTTCGACATAATCGTCATCTTTAACCGATGCCGCTGACTTACCCTTACCACCACGACGCTGAGCTTGATAAACATCCATCTGCTGAGTCTTGGCATAACCACCATGAGAAATGGTTAATACTAAATCTTCTTCTGGAATCAAATCCGCCATGGTCAAATCACGCTTATTGGCAATGATTTCAGTACGACGCTCGTCACCGTATTCTTCTTTAATTGCCGCTAATTCGTCACGAATTATTTGCAATAACATTTCAGGAGAACCCAAAATATCTAAATATTCTTTAATTTCTTCAAGCTTCTGCTGATATTCTTCAATCAGTTTTTCATGTTCAAGACCGGTAAGCTTCTGCAAACGTAAATCAAGAATGGCCTGTGCTTGCTGAGGAGAAAGGTGATACATGCCATCATGCATACCAAATTCTTCACCCAAGTCATCAGGACGACAGGCGTTTTCACCGGCGCGCTCTAAGAAACCGGTAACCGAACCCGGAGACCAAGGCGTTGCGATTAAGCTCACTTTCGCTTCAGCACCCGTCGGCGACTTTTTAATCAACGCAATGATCGGATCAATATTACTTAACGCAATCGCTAAGCCTTCCAACAAATGACCGCGCTCACGCGCTTTGCGTAATTCATAAATCGTACGACGCGTGACGACTTCACGACGGTGGCGAACGAAGGCTTCAAGCATCTGCTTCAAGTTCAACGTTTGTGGCTTACCGTCCATCAAGGCAACTACGTTGATCCCAAATACCGACTGCAACGCCGTTTGCGAGAATAAGTTGTTTAAGGTAACTTCTGGCATTTCGCCACGACGAAGGTCTACCACAATACGCATGCCGTCTTTATCAGACTCGTCGCGTAGCTCAGTAATACCCTCAATTTTTTTATCTTTAACCAGCTCGGCGATCTTTTCGATCAAGCGGGCTTTGTTTAACTGATAAGGAATTTCTGTGAAAACGATCGACACCTTGCCGTTCTTTTCGTTTTCTTCAAAGTGATGACGGGCGCGCATGTGAATGCGGCCACGACCTGTGCGGTAGGCTTCAACAATACCGTCACGGCCGTTAATAAAAGCACCCGTAGGGAAATCTGGCCCAGGGATATGCTCCATTAGACCATCAATATCCAAAGCTGGATTATCAATTAAGGCCAAGCAAGCAGAAACCACTTCATTCAAATTATGCGGCGGAATATTGGTCGCCATACCCACTGCAATACCGGAAGAACCATTAATTAATAGGTTCGGCACGCGCGTGGGCATCACTTCTGGAATTTGCTCTGTGCCATCGTAGTTCGGTACAAAGTTCACCGTTTCTTTATCGATATCCGCTAATAACTCATGACTGAGTTTATCCATACGAATTTCGGTATAACGCATTGCGGCGGCAGAATCACCATCAACAGAACCAAAGTTACCTTGGCCATCAACCAGTGTATAACGCATAGAGAAGTCTTGTGCCATTCGAACGATGGTATCGTAAACAGCAGAGTCACCGTGTGGGTGATACTTACCGATTACGTCACCGACCACACGGGCAGACTTTTTATAGGGCTTATTCCAATCATTACCTAATACATTCATTGCATGCAGAACACGTCTATGAACAGGTTTTAAACCGTCACGCACATCCGGAAGAGCACGGCCAACGATCACACTCATCGCGTAATCGAGGTAAGACGACTTTAGTTCGTCTTCAATGCTGATTGGCAATACTTCTTTGGTTAACTCACCCATAGATTCTTGGCCTGTCTCTGTCGAATGATGGTCTCTAATGAAAACCGCATTCGATCCTTGTTATTAGCGTTTATAATTAGCGCCAAATCATACCACAAATCAACAAGATACCTAGTATTTCGCCCTTCTTTCCTCCTTCTATAAGTAGGAATGTGGTTAGAAGGTGCTTCACCCTGATCAAAGTTTGATTATACTGTGCAAAAAATAGCTAAAGTAAGCAGCAACTAACGCGAGGACTACCATGAGTCAAACCAGCGAAATTAGCCCGATCCAGAGCCAATTACCCTTGAATCCCCAAGCCGATTTGCGCATTAATACTCACTGGATTATCCCGATCGAAAATACCACTGATCATGCTTTAATCAATCCTGTTTTAATTGATCACTGCTTGCTCATTAAAGATGGCATTATTCTCGCGATAGAGCCCCAAGCTAGCTGCCAAATATCCGCATCTGAAACCCTTGATTTAGGCCATCAAGTATTAATGCCTGGCTGGGTGAATGCTCATGGCCATGCTGCCATGTCCTTATTTCGGGGGCTTGCAGACGATCTGCCACTAATGACCTGGCTACAAGAACACATTTGGCCAGCCGAAGGGCAATACGTAGACGAAAATTTTGTTACAGAAGGCACCGAACTTGCTATTGCGGAGATGATTCAGTCAGGCACTACTACGTTTGCAGACATGTACTTTTATCCACAGCAAAGTGCAGAAGCCGCCTTAAAATCTGGAATTCGGGCCGTGTGCTTTGCACCTGTGTTAGATTTCCCTACCAACTACGCGCAAAACGCCGACGAATACATTCGTAAAGCCATTGAATGCCATGATAGGTTCAATAATCACCCCATGAATGAGCAAGGCCTGATTCAAATTGGTTTCGGCCCTCACGCCCCTTACACAGTTTCTGACGAACCACTGCAAGAAATCACTGTATTGGCCGATCAACTCGACATGCCTGTGCAAATTCATTTGCACGAGACCGCCCTTGAAGTCAGTGAAAGTTTAGAAAAATTCAATAAACGTCCGACTCAACGCTTAGCGGATATCGGTTTTTTAAATGAGCGTATTAGCTGCGTTCACATGACTCAGATTAATGATAGCGACATAGCCATTCTACAAAAAACGGGGGCATCGATTGTTCATTGTCCAGAATCAAACTTAAAACTGGCCAGCGGATTTTGTCCCCTATCTAAATTAAGTGAAGCCAACATTCCAATCGCGATCGGCACCGACGGCGCCGCCAGCAATAATGATCTAGACATGTTTAGCGAAACAAAAACAGCCGCACTGCTCGCCAAAGGTATCAGCCAAGATGCCAGTTCTATCCCAGCTATCGAAGCACTCACCATGGCGACGTTAGGAGGCGCAAGAGCATTAGGCATAAGCGAAGTGACCGGCTCTTTGAAGCCCGGCAAGGCGGCTGATATTCAAGCAATTACTTTAAATACTTTATCCAGCCAGCCAGTATTCGATCCTATTTCACACGTCGTTTATTGTGCAAAATCCACTCACGTCAGCCATGTATGGGTGAACGGCCGTTGCTTATTAAAAAATGGCATTCTAACGACCTTGAATGAAGAAACATTAATTAAGCAAGCCAAAGCTTGGGCTGGAATCATCCAAGCGCCCACTCAATAAGGCCATTAAGTAATGTCTATTAAGTAAAAATGAATGCAGTTAGAATAGCGTTATGATTGTTTTGCTTTAAAAAATACTTTCGCATTCATAAATGAGTGCAATTTGAAGGAATTTACTATGCCAGATTTAAAAAAAATCAATGTCGATAGCGCTGAAATCGCCAAGTTTGAATCTATTGCAACGCGTTGGTGGGATATGGAAAGTGAATTCAAACCCCTTCACGAAATCAATCCCCTGCGCACTAACTATATCGAAGAATACGCGCCGCTAGCAGGCAAAAAAGTATTAGACGTCGGTTGCGGCGGCGGGATTTTAAGCGAAGGCATGGCAGTGCGCGGCGCGACTGTTACGGGGCTGGATTTGGGCGAAGCCAATCTGACCACCGCTAAATTACACGCGTTAGAATCTGGCGTCGAGGTCGACTACCAATGCCGCCCGGTAGAAGATTTTGCTAACGAATATCCTGAAACGTTCGACATTGTTACCTGCTTAGAAATGCTAGAGCATGTCCCTGATCCTGAATCGATCGTACGGGCCTGTGCAAAACTGGTTAAACCGGGAGGGCATGTGTTCTTTTCAACCATTAACCGCAACCCAAAAAGTTATTTAATGGCGGTCATTGGTGCTGAGTATATTTTAAAACTAGTGCCCACAGGCACTCATGATTATAACAAGTTCATTAAACCTTCTGAGCTAGCGCACTGGTGTCGCCCAGTCGATTTAAAACAATTAAATATGGCCGGCATGACGTACAACCCCATCAGTAAAAATTACAAACTGGTTGAGAACGATGTTGATGTGAATTACCTAGTTGCGTGCGAAAAAGTCGCGTGCGAGAAAGCGCTTTGAATACATCCGCGTTAAAAATACCCAAAGCTCTGCTGTTTGATCTAGATGGCACACTTATGGATACCGCGCCGGATTTCTTTCCGACGGTCAATACCTTAAGAAAAGAGCACAACCTGCCGCCATTAGCCGATGATATTATTCGTCTGCAAGTGTCTAATGGTGGCCGTGCTTTAACACGCCTAGCCCTCGACATGCCGCTAATTGAGGTAACAAATCAAGAGAGTATTAATCTTAATGATGCTGATACCCTCTTTTTTGAACAGCAGCGCCAACGCTTATTAGACCTCTATATTGATCATATTGCCGAAAAAAGTAATTTATTCCCGGGCATGATCGAGCTGTTGGAAACCTGTGCGCAATATTCATTACCCTGGGGAATCGTCACCAACAAACCCAGGCTGTATACCGAAATACTGCTTGAGCGTCTCGCAGACCGATTACCCATTTTGGCTCACTGCGCCGTGGTCGTTTGCCCTGATGACGTGGCAAGAACAAAACCTTTTCCCGACCCACTTTATCTCGCCGCAGATACCCTCAAAATACCGGCACTCGATTGCTGGTATCTTGGTGATCATGCCAGAGACATTGACGCTGGCAACGCGGCTAATATGTTCACCATTGCCACTTTATACGGCTATATCGCGCCGCACGACAATCCCGAGAACTGGCAAGCAGATATCTCAGTAAACACAGTAGAAGAGATAACTCAGCTATTAACATCAAGTCTTGCGACTTAATCGCAAGACTTTCGATGCAACGGCAAACCGTTGATGGAAAATTACCGCTAGCGGAATTAAATTGCCGCTAACAACATAAAACACAATAGAACTTCACAGATACCGAGATAACAATGAGCCAAGCAGCCGCTGAAAAACCATTAAAACTAAAAGATCGTGTAATTTTAGTGACAGGAGCAAGTTACGGCATCGGCGCTCACGCTGCTCTAGCTTATGCACGTGAAGGCGCAACGTTAATTCTACTGGGGCGCACCCAAGACATGCTTGAAGCTGTTTATGACCGCATTGAAGAAGAAGGTTTACCACAAGCCGCTGTACTTCCCTTTGATCTTGGCTGTAATGACGAAGAAAAATTTATTGAACTCGCCGATTTAATCGCCAAAGAATTTGGCCGCCTGGATGGCGCCCTGTTAAATGCCGGTGTTTTGGGGCAAAAAGCACCACTAGACAGCTATAACTGGGCTGCCTGGAAGCAAGTTATGGACATTAACGTCAACGGCCAGTTTTTATTAGCTAAGTCTATTACGCCACTTTTAGAACGTTCTGAGCACGGCGCTTCTTTAGTACTAACGTCTTCGAGCGTAGGCCGTAAAGGACGTGCCTATTGGGGGGCGTATTCAGTTTCTAAATTTGCTATTGAGGGCATGATGCAGATTCTAGCTGAAGAACTTTACGACAGCCGCAATATCCGCGTAAATAGCTTAAACCCTGGAGGTACTCGCACCAGTATGCGAGCAGAGGCTTATCCAGCGGAGAATCCGGCTCATTTAACGACGCCGAGTGACATTATGGACATTCACGTTTATCTCATGAGCGATGAATCTAAGCACATCAATGGCCAGGCCCTGGATGCGCAACCCAGATAACCGTTTTAGCGCTGCGAAACATACGTGCTTCGTCGCGCCCATCAATAAGCTCACCAGGACGTCAAATTACCGAGCACTTTTACCAAGTTAAAAGCCATAAATCCGACGATAACACTTTTCATAGCCGCCAAAGGTTCATCTTTTTAACAATCTTTTAAATAAAAAAACCTAACTTGTTGATTTACATAGGGAAAAAATTAACTCAACATTGGCACAGTTTTAGCAGTTACTTCAGTAATTGAATTAAAACATTCTGTGAAAGAGGTTGCATATGATTACGCGCTTGCAAAGCAGCGGGAGAGCAGCATTAAATGAAGATAAACAAATCGCATCATTTTCTGATTTAATGCCCAAGCCAG
>JBNMOT010000152.1:0-7743 GCA_051275515.1 Oleispira sp.
AATGACAACGGTAAGGGCAAGGACAACCGATAACAATATCTTTTTCTTTAGTGAATATGAATTCATATTGAGTACTATTACTGCCGTTTACTTAAATTTAAATACGGAAATAAATACAGCCATTTGGCAACTGAATTTAGAATATGAATCGAAAGGAGGAATCATCTCGATCTTGCCGTTATTTTCGCATACATAATAAACGAACAAAATTAGAATCAAGGTATTACAGTATTAATTTAGCATTTGCTACATTAACAAGCTTGTTTGACTAACTGGTAATGTTAATTTTTAATTAAAGCACCCGCTAATGTAAGGTTAAGTGATTATATAAATCATACTTGTGAGTTTTGTGTTGTAAGCCGCTACATGGAGTGTATTAATATAAAACGTGGTTAAAACTGGCGCGTCAAGATAATCTGCCGGAATATTTCTCCATTACTCTAGTCTTTAGTCGCTATCATTTAGCTATCCTACTTTTAACTTTGTTCGCAATACTGTTGTGACAGCATTGTAAATTCCTGACCCGCCGCTGTTTGATACGCTCCTCTTCGCTGCATTAATACCGCGGTACGTTGCAATAAAGAAGGCGCTAGGGCTATGGAGACCAGTTCATCCCGATCTTTAGCAATGTTAGACGGTAAAAGTGTTGTTAGTTGGGTATGACGCACAATTTCAATGACCGCACTCAGCGAGTTTACCTCCATCATCACCTTGGGCTGTATCTCGTGCTGACGGCCATAACGTTCAATTTGTTCACGAGTTGCAAACTCATTGGTTAACAGTACCATCGACTGTTCGCTGAGTATTTCTAAGCTAATTGCACGTGCTTGTGTCATCGGGATCCCATCGAGTAATACTTGGGCGTAGCCACTACGACTACTGTCTAAACCACGCACCGATATATTAGGCAAAATCCCAGTTCCCGTTTCATCTTTAATTTTGATCCCTGGTACCTGCTGTAATGCAGTATCGATAGACCTTGCTGCAGTGCGCGCTAATTGATCTGAGGTAATGATTGAGCGGTTACCGGTATAGGTTTTTAAATCGGCGACTTCAGAATTGCCTAATAAGCTCCCTGTTACCACAATGACTTCAGCCTGGCTTTTGTCGTCAGCAAATGCCGCCGAGCTAGCCAAGCTGGCTGCAATGGCCACAGCAATGGTGGTCAAAGTGAATCTGGATTTTTCAGTTAACATGCATATTCCCTATGTTTCGTTTGGTCTGTTTTAAAGTGATAAGTTGGCGGTAAACGTGTTAAAGATCATCCCTCGATCTTCAGCAATCAAAGATGCTTTGGTGCACACAAGTTTGTTGTTTAGGCGTTTTTTCGATGGCGCAATATGGAGTGTATTTTGCGGGGAAAAAGGGCTGAATTTACGATTCCGAAAATAGCTTCTATTTTGCTTGGACCTAATTTCAATGAGCTGGTGGTAAACACAATGATCAAAGCATATTTTTGGTATTGATTTTGATAGTTATTTTCATTTAGTTGGTGGCGGTCAAGCCATTTGTTATAACCGGTACGCTTTTGGTCACTCTATTGTCTAATTTTCAACATTATTTGATGACACCATTCCAGTCAGAATAGGCGACAGAACGATATTGGGTGGGGGTCTATGTTTGAATGTAAATTTTCATTTGATAATAGTTTTATTACTTTTATTCGAGATCTGTTTTATTTGTATTCAAAGATTTTTCTCACAAGCAAGTAATGTTAATGAGGCTCTGTTGCTAGTCAAGTGCGGTTAGTGATCGACACTGGGTAATTTTTGAGTACAGGGATATCAGTTATGACACCAAGATTGGATTGCGTCAGTCACTCATTTGTCGGGTTGAGGCGTTTATTATCCCGAGCAGAGTTTATTTATCAATTGGATAGCAGATTAAGGCTTGATTAACTCAGGATGATTAAGAAACACCGTTAAGCGTTTTTGTTCATTGAGGGTAAATTGCTGTTGTTGATATTGTGCTAAAGCCTGTTGCTGTTCCGTGTCTGACAAATTGGCGATTTGTTGTTGGTATTCTTGGTATAAGGTAATTTTATGTTGCCAATCTAGATTGGTATTTTGAGTTGCTTGTACTCGTTCAATCACTTCTTGGCTCATCTCTGCGTTTATTCCTGTGATTAGGTTAGGGTGAGATGCTTCGCCATGTTGTGGTGCTCGCTCTAAATAAGCGCTGATATCATTGGCCATCAATGTTGGCGTGATGGCTTGGCGTTCTTCTTCATCCAGTTGGCTGATTTGATGAGCGAGTAACTCCATTTTTTGTTCTCTGGTTAAACTACTATCTTGTCGAATTCTAAGCCGCTCAAATGCTTGTTGATCATACTTGTTGTCTTTGGCAAAAAATGCGTCTATTTCGAGTTCCGAAAAATAGCTTTGCTGTAATAGATGGGCCTGCTCGATAAAATCAAACGTCATGGTTAAATCAATATCGCCGTCTATTGCAGGACTCGCGTCTTTTAAAGAAGCTATCGAGATTTTATAGTCACGGTAACGCTGAAACAATGCTGCAAGTTTAGCGTGCGCAGCGGCACTAAGGTCAAGTTTACTGACTAATGTAGACAATAGATTTTCTAGTGAGGTTGCTTTATCTTGATGCTGCAAAATGATGTCGTCAAAATCCCAGCGTAGTGCTTGAGATAACTGCAGTGGTTGACCTAATTTCTCTTTGCCAATAGGCGGAGTTATCACTGTAGTTTTTGATGTGAATAATGTTGAGTTAGGCTCAACGGTAGGTAATTTATCAGAGGCCAATAGCTCTGCTTGATATTGGTGTTTATGCATCAATGAAGCGGTGAATAGCACGATAAAAAGGGCGAGCAAAAGTATGCCCACCCATAATCGCGGATTTTGAGCTAGTGAAAATCCACTTTTCATCTTGTTTATAAACCTAATTGCTGTAAACGATTAAGATGTTGGCGATATAAGGTTTCTGGATTGGTTTCAAACCAACTAACTAGACCCAACGTTTGGTTTACTTCATCTAAGTGGTTCATTTTATAGTTGTCTTTAATCACTTTACCTAGATGAGAACTACAGCCAGAGACAAGGCCATCGTTAGGTTCACCAAAAACTAGGCTGGTTAAGCTTAGTGGGTAATCCGATGGATCAACAACATGAGTTAATGGGCTGGTACCCGACCAGGAGAAATAATACACGCCATTATCTGCTAGTTGTTGGCCCTGACCACAATATTGGCTCGGAATACCTTCAGGATAAGCTTGGTTAAATGCAATAGAGCCTTGGGTGGTTAGGGATGTCATCGCTGCGATGCTATCCGTCGGTAGGCCGTTATTACCTGAGATGCCAGAAATAATACCTGCTAACAAGTTAATACCTTGTTGTGCAAGGTATTCTGTATTGGAGTCTACGGGAATTATCCCACGAGCTAAATCGGCAACACGACTGCCCCAGTTAACACCACCAATTGACGTTGCCGAAGCCACCATTTCTGGACTAACACTTGCGACATAGCGAATCGTTGGACCGCCATGGCTATGGCCAATCAAGTTAACTTTTTCTGCCCCTGTTTGTGCTAGTACTGCTTGAACAAAAGTACGTAACTGCTCCCCTCTGACTTCGCTTGAATTGGCGGGTGACACGCTAGCAACAAAAACTTGAACGCCTTGCTGACGTAAGGTTTGCGGTATTCTGTAAAAATAATCTATACCCCAAATATCATCAAAACCAAATAAACCGTGAACGAGCACCACAGGGTATTTTGTTCCTTGGGCATAGGCTTGCTGTGGCGCAAGTGACAATAGCGTAATACCTGCTAAAAATAATGCGCTAAGTGTTGCGGATTTAACCTGAGATACCTTTATTAATATTTTTAACACACTGGTTTTCATCATTTATCCTCCCCAAAGGTGCAATGATGTATTGCATCGAATGTTTAAGTCTTATTGGATCCCGATCCTATGTAATGCTTGATCGAGTAAATTAGTATTAACGTATGTTTAACAACTAAACAAGGGTTAACATTTGTACAGCCGGGCAAGGGAGCACAGGTTTTTTGCTGTTTAAAACAACGCTATTGGTTGGTTCCTATGTGTCATCTTCATTATTGATGTTTTTAATACGACAGTATGGTTGGGTTATTTTTTTGAGAATAAGAAATAAATATGTAATGAGTATGCCGACATTGGTTAGGGGACAATATTCGATGGGATTAACATAAACACAGACTTATGCAGTGAACCAATAATGGCTATTTTTTGGTATACCTTCCACTTTATCGCTGATAAAAGAATAAATTCGTTAAGATATGGACCTGCTTTCTCTGGCCTCATAATAACAACGCAGCCTTTATGGCTGCGCTTAATAATTTACAGATGATGGCTAATACTTACTGGCACGATACGCCATATAAGTCACTTGCCCAGCCGCTATTATCAATAAATGGGTTACGGTTTTTCTGCCATTCGAAGATACGGTTATTACGGCGTCGTTCCCAGTCACTTACTGGATCTTGTAGATGCCAACTTAACAATGTACATAGATCGCCCAATAACGCAGCGCCAGTATTGGTTGTGCCATTAGCGATGCTTAAATCTGGCGTGCCGCTGTTATCATTGCCTTCATAACGAACATCCATGTAAAATATCATCCGTGCCACATCGCCTTTCACCTCATCCATCGGCTCGAAGCTATCAGCATCGGTATGGTTGCCTGGTGCTTCTGATATTTCGCTTCCACCCACATCAAAATCTTTGTTACCACGGCTGCTGTTAACAGAGACATCGGCTGGTCGAAGATGATGTAAATCAGTATAGGCATACTGACTGCTGTCAGGAAATCCATGGCTTTTAGCCCAAACGTGTTCACGATTCCAGGCATCTTGTGAGTTACTCATTCCCGCACGATTGGTTTTGGGTTCTGAACGGCCGGTATACAATAAAATAACATTGTTTGTATTGGCTGGGTCTTCGTCGGCATAACCCAATCCATCCCATACTTGACTATAACTAAAGCGCGTATGGCCTTTAATTATCTGATTAAGACTCGCTTTAAGTGCTGCTCCAGATTGGCCAATGGCAGCAGCATAGTATGTGGTAAACACATAACTGCCATTATCTCCAGCGGATCCGTCTCCCTCACCACTGCCAGTTCCTCCACCAGTATCAGTGTTAACGGTATAATTAAGTACAAGGCTGACCCCATTAAAGGCAGCATAAGATTGAAGGTTAATATAGTAACGTCCAGCAACAGGGTTGGTGATAGAACACTGCTCATTGTTACCTGATATATAAGGCGCGCAATCATACTCACTTAATGTCGGTTCGCTACCTTGGCGCACATAAAGATCGGCATCTCCACTACCGCCGCTCATGGTCACCGTCACTTGAGTGGCGTTAGCTGGAAGGTCGGCAATGTATTTTAATGTCTGGCCTGTACTGGCACTTAAATTACTTTTGGCTTGAGCATTACCGAGTTGATTATCACTAATGCCGCCAGTACCATCACAGCTTGTCGTAAGCGAGCCAGTGCCTGGCGTACCAGGATTGCTACTCGCGCTCCAATCAGCTTCTGACTTAGTATTAAGAACTGTCGTACGATGTATCGATACATCGCGTACATTTAAAGACCAACCAGAAATGCCGCCTTCCCAAGCAACGACATCTATTTCTTGCGCCCCTTTATTTAAGCGGACAAAATCGCCAGAGTTACCTAATGCTAAGGGCATCCCAGACAGATTGGGTAAGAGATTAAATAAGCTATTAAAACCGGCAGAGTTTGCTGCAACGGTGAAGTATTCTCCAGAGGCTAGGCTGCCTTGTAAGTTATAGCTACTACCGTTATCGCTAATTTGATATTGGCTCAGATCGATAACATCACATCCAGCATTAAACAGCTCAACATACTCTTCAGTGCTGTCATTATTAGGTGTGTCATACAGCACTTCACTAATGAGCAAGTTAGCATTTACATTGAATGCCAATCCTGTCAAAAGTGTAGCTATAGATAGTTTTGATATTGTCATTACTCATATGCTCTTATGTTTATAGTTTTATTCAGCGCTTAAATGAACTGACCCCCAAAGACGTAATTCACCTTGATAAATTAAATCATTTGCAAAGCATAATAATAAACAGTTGTTACAGTTTAAATTCTTTTAAAGACAATATTGTAACAATTAGGGGGGTCAATGGACTGATCGCATTGTATGGGTAACGGTCTTACTTGAGCCGAATGGCTGCAATGTGCAATTGTGAGATTACACGGGCGGTGGACTTGAGAACTATGGGGGTGTGCATGTGTATTGCGATGGAGCCTTTAGAGCCGTTTCATAGACAGGATCTTTGGCGCAGGCATAAAAAAAGATAGAAAAAAGGCTCTTGGTGTGATCAGATTAAGTCGCCAAGCACAAACTAATCACGAACCCAAAAGCCATGACTATTATCGACGCAAGACAACAGCTTGGAGTCGATATTTGAGCATTTAAATGCTTAAGGTTGAGTCTATGAGGCTCATCATAGATCCATGTGAGGTAGAAAATGCATAGGGTAGGTTGATTCGTCGCCACTGAGTCATAATCTAGCTTAAAAGAATGGAACGATTAGCCTCACAGCATGATCCTGCACTAGATGGATCATGCTGTGTACATGCGCAGTGATTACTGGCGTCTAATAAAAGATTCAACATAAGCTGGAGTGCGTGCATTTAAAATAGGATCGGCTGACGGCTTGATTCCTATTGGTAATAGCACAGGGTTAAAAATACCATTACCACATTCTTGGGTGGTTAATGCGTTATCTCGCTCGCCATTAATAATCACTTGGCCCACTAATAAGCGCTGTCTAGTCTCTGGCCAAAGAACCGTTGGGTTATTAATTTCATCACCTTTTTCTGCAAGCTTGATAAATAAATTCCATACCGCAGGTTTATCTTTAATTCGGGTTAATAATTCATCTTTTAAAAAGTCATCAGCCAGCTCTGCGAGTTGAGCTTGAGATAAATTGACCACACCGTCGACAGGTTCAAAAATCCAACGCCCTGGTACTAGGTCGCTATTCTTGGTTGTGAATAAAAAGCTGTTCACACCGAAATACGGGCTATTGGCAAAACTGACAGTGGGCGGCAGCTGTTTTACGAAGTCAAAAAATGCTTTAGCATCGGGTTTGTTATCGATTAGCCATTGCTTGCCTTCAGGCCCTTGTTTAACTTTGACTTGAAAAGTAAAAAAATCGTCTACATTACCGGCAAAAAACACTGGTGAGTTTGTCGTCACAAAGTTAAGACTTTCTGTATCACCGTCAATTTTAAGCGACATAAAGCGGCCCGCCGTTTTATCAGAAGCGTGCGGATTTGTGCCACCCATTGAAAAACGCGCCGTAACATCAATCTTTGATTGCTTAAAAAAAGGAATGGCTAACTGTTCATTTAATTTAGGGTTGGGTGCGAAGTAGCCCGAGGTACAAAATCCTTTGGCATGATTGCGAAGCTTTACTTCTTTACCCGCTTCTCGACTCGCCAAATCTGGTGTGCCATTGACTGCATCAACTATTTCCTGCATCGTTTTATCTGAGGCATAAAGTGAGCTTGATAAAATAGAAAGACTGGAGAGTAAGCAGATTTTTGACAGTATTTTATATCGACGAGTAGCCATTTGTGTTGTTCCTAATGGGATAAGTAATCAGTATAGACAGATTAACTGAGTGAAATATTTCACCGTTAAGATATTTTATTTTATACATAGGCTTAAAAGGCATAAAAAGCGCGTTATTAACTTATATCA
>JBNMOT010000153.1:0-7616 GCA_051275515.1 Oleispira sp.
GATGTAATTAATAGATTAATTGTATTCATATACTTCCCTTAACCCCTAATATTAAAGGGCGCGGTCTTTTGCGCGTCCAAGCCCACATCTTTTTTGTGGGCTGCCTTTCATTGAATTGTTAAGTGCTTTTCTATTGATCAAAATGATTTGGAATGCCAGAAGTTACATCAACGAATTGAAACTCCTTTGAGTTACCAAAATCTCTGTATTTATATTTGTTACCACAAGCTGTGAGTCGGTATGCCCAAATAGATTCTGACTTACTCGTGATCTTGATTTGATTCTTGCCACAATCATGATCAAACTCAACCTGAGAGATTAATGCATTTTTAGCATGCATTGAAGCGCAGCCTCCAAGAGCGGTAGCCGCCAAAACAATCAATAATAAATTTTTCATTTAAATAACACCTTTATTTCACTTAACGCCTACAATAATGGGCCGGAGCGCAGCGACGGTCCAGCCAGCTTTGCTGGCATTCATTAATTGTTTTGTTATGAGTTTTTATACCAGTAAGCTTCTGCTTCATAAAGTATGCCTTTGTTTGGCCAAGGACCTAGCTCTAGCTGTTTATTTGCTTCGTCAATTTCTCTAGCATTTAGAGGCCTCCAATTCTCACTTCGCTTGAGACCATCAATTTCACTCACATCTATTGGGTATTTCTTTAACAATTTTACTTGTGCTTGCTCAAGAGAATATCCGTTTGCGCCGCCTTTAGAGCATGGATTAGCTAGCTGCACGCTATCGTCTTCCCAGTTACAGACTTCGCAAATCATGTAACTACCATAGTTTCCTTCTACAGTTTCAAATCCGCAAACTGGGCATGGTAATTCGTCAGTCATACTTTACTCATAACAGTGGGTTATGCGACACGATGTCGCATAACCCCTTATATATAGGAAAGGCGAACGATGAGAAAACTTGTTTAAAATCACATGACTACCGTTGTTAATAACAGACTCAATACTATATCTACATGTCGCATTTGTCAATTTTATATAAATTTTAAGTCAATGTCGCTTATCATGAGTTACTTATATATCCCCATATTCCTTATATTTTTCAATAACGTTAAAATACTCCTAAATCCTGATAGGCGAACGCCATCTGCTTACTAACCTTAATTCATCACCTCAGGATGATTTATCATGCGCCTACAACAAGAATTTATCGAAGCTAT
This sequence comes from Oleispira sp., assembly GCA_051275515.1. Lineage (GTDB taxonomy): Bacteria > Pseudomonadota > Gammaproteobacteria > Pseudomonadales > Oceanobacteraceae > Oleispira. Next base: position 1,179 of record JBNMOT010000153.1, read on the forward strand.
TCGTCTCGCCAATTACTCCCTTTCGACTGAACGCTCTTATTGGATCTGGGTTCGGCAATATTTACATTTTCACCAAATGCGCCATCCATCAGAAATGGGCGGCCATGAAATATCTCAATTTCTAAGTCATTTAGTACTCAATAAAAACGTTGCGGTTAATACTCAAAAACAGGCATTAAATGCTCTTGTTTTTCTTTATAAGCGAGTTCTGAAATATGAAACGATTGATGTTTCTGATTGGCAAACATCAAAAAAACCTAAAACACTGCCTGTTGTATTCAGTAAACAAGAGGCTAATCAGGTTATTGCTCATTTAACAGGCTCCCCTCTTTTAGCAGCCCTTTTAATGTACGGAGCAGGTTTAAGGTTGCAAGAAACATTGCGACTTAGAGTTAAAGATGTCGATTTTGGGAGAAAAGAAATTACAGTGCGGCAAGGAAAAGGCAATAAAGATCGATTAACTATGTTGCCCGAGAGGGCTATTCCACTGCTTCATTCTCATATCGAAGAGTGTCAGCGTTTACACGAAAAAGCGTTGGCGCAGAATATTTGTTTTGTTCATTTACCCAATGCTTTGGCTAAAAAATATCCCAATGCTGCCAAAGAACTTGCGTGGCAATATATATTTTCCAGCGAGACATTAAGTAAAGACCCTCGCTCAGGTAAAATAGGCCGTCACCATTTAAACCCAAGAACCGTGCAGCGAAGCGTTAAGGAAGCATTACGCACAGCTAGAATACACAAGCATGCAAGCTGCCATACCTTTAGGCATTCATTTGCTACACATTTATTAGAAAGTGGTTACGACATTCGTACCGTGCAAGAATTGCTTGGGCACGCCGATGTGAATACAACGATGATTTATACCCATGTATTAAACAAAGGTGGCCGCGGGGTGATTAGCCCCGCTGATGGGTAGATTACTTAAATTCCCCATGCGCCTGTTGATCAGCATGGTAAGAAGATCGAACCATTGGGCCACTGGCAACGCGTTTAAAACCAAGTTCTTTCGCAATTCTACCCAGTTCGTCAAAGGCTGCGGGGGTCACAAAACGATGAACCGGTAAGTGGTTTTTACTCGGCTGTAAGTATTGCCCTAGGGTGATCATGTCGACGTTATGTTTGCGAAGGTCTTTCATCACTTCAATCACTTCTTCGTCAGTTTCACCTAAACCTAGCATGATGCCAGATTTGGTTTTAACTTGTGGGCAGCGCTCTTTGTATTTTTCGAGTAGATCTAGCGACCAATTGTAATCAGATCCTGGACGTGATTCTTTGTATAAACGAGGCACGGTTTCTAGGTTGTGATTGAATACGTCGGGCACGTTGTCCTCCATAATGGCAATGGCAACATCCATACGGCCTCGGAAGTCAGGCACCAATACTTCTATTTCAATCGTTGGGCTGAGTGCGCGAGTTTCACGAATACAATCGACAAAATGCTGTGCACCACCGTCGCGTAAATCATCTCGGTCTACCGAGGTAATTACAACGTACTTAAGCTTCATGTCGGCGATGGCGATGGCTAAGCTTTTGGGCTCTTCTTTATTCAGTTCGTTCGGGCGGCCGTGAGCCACATCGCAGAATGGGCAGCGACGCGTACAAATATCACCCATAATCATGAACGTTGCCGTACCACCACCAAAGCATTCGCCCAAGTTAGGGCAGTTAGCTTCTTCGCATACAGTATGCAAACCATGCTTGCGTAGCTTTTGTTTGATTTCACTAATTTTGGGTGACGCCGGTATACGCACACGAATCCAATCAGGCTTGCGTGGCATTGTTTCGGTGGGTATAACTTTTATTGGAATACGGGCTACTTTTTCAGCGCCTCGAAGTTTTTCACCTTGTATCGCACGCTGTGGTTTTGGCTTGGCGGCAATTTTCTCTATATCTGTCATAAACACCTAGTTCGGCTAGTGGCTCTTTGATGAGCATTTTATGCGGGAAGCTCAATGTTGTTAGTATACTGCAAGCATTCTGTTAAATGATGCTTTAACTGAGTGCTTACGTTTTCAAAAAGTGTTTTTTGAATGTCTTCAGTTAACCGTTTACGGGTAAATAATTCTGTTTTTACTTGTGTCATGGCCATGCCCACATAACCACAAGGATTAATGCGTTGGAAAGGTTCCATGTCCATATCAATGTTAAGTGCTAGGCCATGAAAAGATCGACCTTGCTTAATACGTAGCCCTAAGGAGGCTATTTTTGCATCGCCTATTGCCTGTTGTACGTAGACGCCAGGCGCTTCTTTTTTAGGCGCGCTGTCGATGTCAAAATCTTTTAAGGTTGCAACAATCGCATCTTCGATCGCGCTAACCAACTGCCTTGGTCCCCACCCTTTTCGCTTGATGTCTATCATAAGATACACCACTAGCTGCCCTGGGCCATGGTAGGTAACTTGTCCGCCACGGTCGCTTTGTACCACGGGGATGTCACCCGCAAATAATATATGCTCTGCTTTACCCGCCTGGCCTTGGGTAAATACTTTGGGGTGCTGCAATAACCATATTTCGTCTACAGTATCTTCACACCTGTTCTGGGTGAAGTGCAGCATTTTCTCGTGGATTTGTTGATAGTCTAGCAGGCTTTTATTAAGGTTTTGATCATAAAAATTCCGCACAATGAGTACTGAGTCTTCATGATCTGTCTCTGTATTAAGATCGGCCGCTGATTCGGTCATTACATTACCATTTTTACACATTCAAGCGACGTTAACTCAATGTGCAGTTGCTCTAGCTGATCCTTGCCGGTGGCAGTGATATAGAGAGTAATAGAGCGGAACGTGCCTTTTGCACTCTCCTTGGCGTGCACCTTACCAATATCCAAGCTAGGGTCATACCGGCGCATCACTTCAATGATAATAGTATCGTAGCCCGCAATACTTTGACCAACCACCTTAATGGGGTAGTTGCTGCAAGGAAATTCAATTTTAGGCGCCTCTTGCGGCGCCTTAGACCCTTTTGGCAGAGTACTTTTAATGGGCATTTTCATTACTATTTACCTGTTATTAGTACTAAGTACTAACCTTCACCGCCACTTAATTTTATAAAGAATAGCTTAATACCATCCCAAAAGCGGCTAAAGAATCCCGCTTCTGTCACATTGCTTAAGGCAACCAGTGAGCGCTCAGCTAATACCTTGTCTTCTAATCGAATAGTCAACGTACCTTGGGTTTCGCCAGCATTAAGGGGGGCTTCAACGAATTCGTTGGTCAGTGTTTCTACTTGCAGCTGTTCTTTGGCTCCACGTGCGATGGTGATATAAAGATCTTTATTAAGGCCGATGTCGAATGCGGCTTCTTCGCCAAACCATATGGGTAAATTTTTGATGCTGGCGCCGGCTTGGTATAGGCGATGCGTTTCGAAATAACGGAATCCGTAGGTCAATAATTTTTGTGTTTCCGTCGCACGGGCGTTTTCGCTATTGGTCCCCATCACGACGGCAATTAAACGCATGTCATTTCGTTGTGCAGAAGCCGTTAAACAAAAACCAGCTTCCTCGGTATGGCCTGTTTTTAATCCGTCGACACTAGGATCGCGCCATAAAAGCTTGTTACGATTTGGTTGGCGAATTTTATTAAATTCAAAATATTTTTCTTTATACAGTGAATAGTATTCTGGGTGATCGTTGATAATGGCTTGCGCTAAAATCGCCATGTCGTGAGCACTTGAAAAGTGACCTGTAGCAGGCCAGCCTGTCGCATTTTTAAATTGGGTATTGGTCATGCCCATACGTTGGCTATGTTTATTCATTAAATCAACGAAAGCGTCTTCTGAACCGGCAACGTATTCTGATACGGCGATGCTGGCATCGTTACCCGATTGAATAATAATGCCTTTAATCAGATCGATAAATGCAACATCACGGCCTTCGCGGATGAACATTTTCGAGCCACCCATCTTCCAAGCTTTTATGCTAATAGGCACTTGGTCTTGCTCGCCCAAATTACCCAATGCTAATTCGTGAGTCGCCAAATAGCTTGTCATCATTTTGGTCATACTGGCCGGTGGCAATTGCTTATCGGCATTTTTTTGCACTAAGATCTCACCACTTGCTGCATCCATAAGAACGTAGGCGGTGGCGTTTAAAACAGGAGGCTTAGGAATGATCACTGACTCGGCGTGCACCGAAGAAATAGCACAACTAACGCTAATAACGGCGGCAATGCTGGCTTTAAAAATTTGGCTAATGTTCATAAGGGTATATTAATTAATGTCTCGGTGAATTGAATAAAGATGATTTGCGCATTGTAACAGTTCATAGGCCATTGTGCTAAATCTGATCAGCCACAATAACCTAGGGCCTTATTAAAGCTGGTGCGCCGACAAGAGAAGAGAGTCAGGAAGCTGATTGCGGTTCAGTATAGCCATAACGTCATCAATCTTTTGCCCTTCTGGAATGGGCCCAATGCGTACTTTATGCAAGCTGCGCGTATCATTAATTGTAATGAAAACGGGCCACTGCTGCAAAGACTGAAGTTTTTGCTGTAGGGCTTTTGCCGACTGTTCGTTACTTAACGCAGTGACTTGTAACCATCTTTTAGGCCCTGTAACCGGTGATGAAATAACGTCTAAACTAACGGCGGCGGTACCCATTTTATGAATACCTAATTTAACGGCAGCAGCATAGGATAAATCAATAATACGCCCTTCATGAAACGGCCCACGATCGTTCACTCTTACAATCACTGATTCTTGATTATCAGTGCGAGTAACCCTTACATAACTTGGAATAGGTAATGTTTTGTGGGCAGCGGTCATCTGGTAAACGTCGTAAATTTCTCCATTAGAGGTCGCATGGCCATGAAATTTCATACCATACCAAGAAGCAAAACCTTCTTGTTTAAACCCAGCACCCTGACTCATCACCGCATATTCTTGCCCTAATACGGTGTAGCGTTCTGGGTTGCCCATTGAACTTAAAGGCTCAGATTTGACCTCAGCATCTTTTAATGACGCAGGATCTAATATTGGATTAGGAATAAAGTCTTGAGAATGCTGGTAGCGACTGGTTGAACAGCCGCTTAGATGCATTAAACTCATAAGAAGACTGGTCAGTACGATCAGCCTTAGTGATGGAATTATCGTGATCATGAGGTATTAGCTTACTTAATGGCTTGGCTTAGTTGATAAACCGCCATGGCGTACATACGGCTATGGTTGTAGCGTGTGATAACGTAGAAGTTATGATTACCTAACCAAAACTCAGCGCCATTTTCACCCATAAGTTTTACTAAGGTTGCGCTGGCATCGTCGGCAATGTCTTTGGTAGGTGTAATACCCAATGCTTTTAGTTCGCCCGCTGTCCATTTTGGTTTTAAGCGATCGTTTACCGCCTCTGCGTATTGATTACCTTCAACCCGAACTCGCTGGGTAACCTCTTCACCTGATTTCCAGCCATGGCGCTTAAAGTAGTTGGCAACGCTGCCAATGGCATCCGCTTTATTGGTCCACAAATCTTTTTTATTATCGCCGTCATAGTCAATGGCGTAGTAACGGTAGCTGCTTGGAATGAATTGCCCATAACCCATAGCGCCTGCGTAAGAACCTTTAATGTCACCCGGTTCTACGCCTTGCTCTTGACTCAAGACGAAAAATTCTTTTAATTCACGCCAAAACAATGAGCGCTTTGGATAATCAAAGGCCAGTGTTGATAGCGAATCTAATACTCGATAGTTACCTTGGCGCTGCCCGTAATAAGTTTCTACGCCGATAATCGCACCGATTATTTCTTTTGCTACGCCAAATTCTTTTTCAGCTTTTTCTAACAATTCAGCATTGTCACTTATGAATTGCTTACCTTGATCAATCCGTTTTTGGGTTAAGAAAATTTTGCGATAATCTGCCCATGTTTTGGTTTTTTCTGCTGGGCGTGAAATCGCGGTTAATACCGATTCTAAACGCTCAGCTTGTGATAACCAAATTTTGACTTGCTCGGGTTTAATTCCGTGCTCAGTTTCTAATTCTTTAGCAAATTCATTAAATCGTTCATGTTGGTCGTAACCGGCGTTGGCAACGTTTGCGGTTATTAATACGGCGCAAGCGCTAACAAGTAATGCGATTTTCTTCACTATGTTTTCCCTAATACTGATGTAGCTTGATGACTATCATTACGGCATGCCCTATCCGCTTTACTCTTTTTTACACACGCTTTTGGTGTCGTCATAGCATACTGCTTTATTTAACTTCATGAGTATACATCGACATCATGACACCGAATCCTGCTAGTAAGCTAACCACCGATGTACCGCCCCAGCTTACTAACGGTAATGGTACCCCAACCACTGGCAGTAATCCGCTTACCATACCTATATTTACAAACACATAGATAAAGAACGTTATAATTAGACTGCCTGATAGTAAGCGATTAAATAATAAGTTACAGCGAGCCGCCATATATAAGCCACGAATTATTATTAAAAAATATAAGATTAAT
>JBNMOT010000154.1:0-7610 GCA_051275515.1 Oleispira sp.
AAATCAAAATGAACCTTGTCGATCAATTTTAATGCCTGCTTTCTGTATTGAGCCATTTTTTCTAACGCCAGAGAGTCTTCTTTAAAGGTTCCCCAGCTGTTAACCAATGCCGAGGGTTGTGCGTCAGGAGACACTGGATATTCCATATTTAAATCAGCGTATAAGGTTTGTGCCTGAGTAGTGGATAAAAAATCCATTAATGCTTGTGCTGATGTTTTGTGTGGAGCGTATTTTGCTATTACCGCGCCAGAAACATTGATGTGAGCGCCACGATCTTCTTGGTTCGGAAAGTTGAGATGAACGGCATTGGCCCAAGCCACTTGATTAGGGTCTTGCAGCATTTTGCCCAAGTAGTAACTGTTGCCCAATGAAATATCACACAAACCCTCTTTGATGGCTTTTACTTGACTACGGTCATTACCTTGAGGTTTACGCGCTAGGTTGTTTTTAACGCCCTTTAACCAAGTCTCTGTGTCGGCTTCACCATGATGTGCAATCATCGATGCCACAAGCCCCAGATTGTAAGGATGTTTACCTGAGCGGGTACATAGACGACCCTTGAATTTAGCATCGGCTAGATCTTCATAGCGAATATTATCAAGGTTGCCTGCGCGCGCTTTCGATGAGTAAATATTACGAACACGTTTTGTGAGTGCTAGCCAATGATTGTCAGGGTCTCGAAATTGCTGGGGAATAGTATTTAACGTGCCAGACAGTTCAAATGCTTGGCTCAAGCCTTGCTCTTTCAGCTGTAACAACTTGCTGAAGTCAGAGGTAAGAACAATATCCGCAGGAGATAAATGGCCTTCTCGCTCAAGGCGCTGAATAAGCCCTTTCTTTGCAAAAACGATCTTGGTCTCTATACCTGTGCTTTTAGTAAATTCAGCCAAGATAGGTTCGATTAAAAATGGCTGGCGAAATGAGTAGATATTAACCTGTTCAGCCTGAACCAAATTGGCAGCAAGAGTGGAAGTAGCTAAGGCTAGCGTTAATAAGAGCACGCGCATTGAGGTTCCTTAATAAAGTAAATGATAACCATTAGTATCTTATCAGGAAGTAAGACGAAGACCAGCATTGTTATGAAACTTTGACTAATTGGAGATAAATTTTAGTCAATACGAGGTGTTTAAATCAGTAAGGAGTCGTTTAAGCCGGTAAAAAATGCTCTTTCATCAATTTCCCGAGCAAATTGGAATCTTGTTGTAAGCGGGCAAATTCAATCTTCTGTGCAAGGCTGGTAGTCGGTTCTTCACTGTCAGCGCTGAGAAGGCGAGTGAAGGCTTTACTGGCGAGAACAAAATCATCAACGGACTCTTGGCGGTCAACTTCGCTAAAGCGAATATAACCTTCCTCTTGTAGCCAAATGATGGCGCCAAAGCCAGCTAAATGTCTTGGGCTATGTAAGCCAAATTCATCGGCTTCATCAGGGCCACAAATGTCTTCAACATAGAGAACTTGTTTGGCGGGAAAGTATTTAAAGCCGTGCAGTAAAATGACGGCACAGTCTTTAAAGAAGTCATCGATGTGAACATCTAACATTTCTATTATTTACAGTTGTTTGTAAGAAGAAAAGAACTGACCCATCTTGTCGAGAGCAAGACTTAAATCTTCAGGACGCGGGAGAAATACGACGCGAAAATGATCAGGTTGAGCCCAATTAAATGCGGTGCCATGGACGACTAAGATTTTTTGCTGCTCCAATAAATCCAATACCATGCGTTCATCGTTATGAATGTTGAACTTTTTGATGTCGATCTTAGGAAAGCAGTATAAAGCGCCCATTGGCTTGGTACAGCTAATCCCAGGAATACTATTTAACGCGTCATAAGCAATATTGCGTTGTTCAAAAATACGGCCGCCTGGCGCCACTAAATCATCAATGCTTTGGTAGCCGCCCAACGATGTTTGGATTGCGTGTTGAGACGGCACATTTGCGCAAAGACGCATAGATGCCAGCATCTCTAGTCCTTCAATGTAATCTTTTGCTTTATGCTTAGCGCCGCTAATGATCATCCAGCCTGCCCGGAACCCAGCTAAACGGTAGTTTTTTGATAGGCCATTGAAGGTGATAAATAATAAATCATCAGCCAATGAGGCTGTGGAAGTATGTGTTGCGCCATCGAACAAAATTTTGTCATAAATTTCATCCGAAAAAATGATCAAGCCGTTTTCGCGAGCAATTTGAATGAGTTCTAATAAAACTGCATCAGGGTATACCGCACCGGTAGGGTTGTTGGGGTTAATTAGCACCAGTGCTTTCGTATTCTTATTCACTTTTTTGCGTATATCATCCATGTCTGGAAACCAGTTGGACTGTTCATCGCAGTGATAGTGAATAGGCGTTCCGCCGGCCAAACTGACTGCGCCGGTCCAAAGAGGATAGTCTGGAGAAGGAATAAGGACTTCATCGCCAGTATTCAATAGACCTTGCATCGACATCACTATGAGCTCACTGACCCCATTGCCTAAAATGATATCTTCAATACCTACGTCTTTAATCCCTTTTTGCTGGCTGTATTGCATCACCGCTTTACGGGCCGAAAATAGGCCCTTTGAGTCGCAATAGCCCTCAGAATCAGGTAAATTTAGAATAACATCTTGGATGATTTCTTCGGGTGCATCGAGACCAAAAGGTTTAGGGTTACCAATATTCAGTTTCAGAATGCGGTGGCCGTCTTCTTCCATTTTTTTGGCGGCATGCGCAACTGGTCCACGGATATCGTAAAAAACATTAGCCAGTTTGTTGGATTTGAGAATATCCTGCATGGAGCGCATTCCGCCTTAATTAAAAATGTACAAAGAAGTATAAACGGCTAATGATACCCTTGAATGATGAAAATTTACAGAAATTGAAAGTGAGTAATAGATAATGACTTCAGGCAAAGAGAAAATCGTAAAAACTGCAGCAGAATGGGCCGCACAATTGAGTAAGGAAAGTTACCATGTTACTCAGGAAAAAGGGACTGAGCGCGCCTTCACCGGTAAGTACTATGATTGTGAAGTTCCAGGGCGGTATCAGTGTATTTGTTGTGGTGAAGTATTGTTTGATTCTGAATCAAAATTTGATGCCGGTTGCGGCTGGCCTAGCTTCAGTCAGCCGGTTACTGAAGGCGCTGTTGAAGAGCATAAAGATGCTAGCCACTTCATGACACGCACTGAAGTCGTCTGTAAGCGCTGCGATGCCCATTTGGGTCATGTTTTTCCTGATGGTCCTGCACCTACTGGGCTCCGTTATTGCATTAATTCGGCTTCTATATCGCTGGATGAAACTGACGATAATAAATAATAACGGAGGTGGATAGTTTATGTTAGGTAATAATGTTTTGCACAATATAATATTGGCTGCTTAAATACCCTTATTCAATTTATTACGTGATTTAAAATAGGAATGCACTCATGTCGTTACTCAATAAAGAAATGTCACTTTTGTCTGGGGAGATGCAGGATCTTTCTCAATACCAAGGTAAGGTTGTTCTTATCGTTAATACCGCCAGCAAGTGTGGTTTTACCAATCAATATGAAGGTCTTGAGTCTTTATACGAAGAATATAAAGCGCAAGGTTTAGTCGTATTGGGTTTTCCGTGCAATCAGTTTGGTGAGCAAGAAAAAGGGTCGGATAGTGATATTGCCAGTTTTTGTCAGAAAAACTATGGTGTCAGCTTTCCTATGTTTTCTAAAATTGAAGTGAATGGTGATAATACTGCACCTTTGTATCAAGAGTTAAAAGTTAAAGCTCCAGGTGTGTTGGGGACACAAAAAATCAAGTGGAACTTCACTAAGTTCTTGGTCAATAAACAGGGTGACGTCGTGCGCTATGCATCAACCACTAAGCCTGAAGCGTTAAAATCTGATATTGAAGCCGCACTGGCAGGCTCATAAACTCGATGGTCAAAAATTTAAAGAATGAATCGTTGAAAGCGTATCCGGAATTGCATCTTGATAACCAGTTCTGCTTCAGCCTGTATAGTTTGTCGCGCAAGGTAATACAAAACTATACACCGTTATTAAAACCGCTTGATCTCACTTATCCGCAATATTTAGTCATGCTTGTCATGTGGCAAGGGCTAGAAAGTGGGCAGGTAGGCTTGGCGGTTAGTCAGCTGACGGAGAAGTTAAAACTCGATACCGGAACGGTGACGCCATTGCTTAAGCGCATGGAAGCTAAAGATTTGTTGAATCGTAAACGAAGCGAGCAGGACGAACGTATTGTGCTCGTGAGTTTAACGGCTTCAGGTATCGCCTTGAGAGAAGCGGCAAAGCACATTCCTCAGGTCTTACTGTGTCAAGGCGATGCTGATGCTAACAAGGTGATTCAGCTCAGAGAGACATTAAAGTCTATGTTGCATGCTTTGAGTTAATCTTGTTTAGGCAGGGCTAAGACACAGGCTCTTGGTCTTCGCTGGGTAGCCACTGGATAATGGCATTGTGTAACTGTTCTTGAGTGAAAGGTTTAGTAATAAAATCATTCATTCCTGCTTGCAGGCAGGCTTGTCGTTCATTGTCTGAATCGAGTCCTGTTAACGCGATGATGGGAGTGGTTTGGTTAAGAGGTGTGCGTCGAATTTGACGTGTTGCTTGAAACCCATCCATGATTGGCATGTGGCAGTCCATAAAAATCAAATCAAACTTCTTCTGTGTGCAAATATTGGACGCTTGGCGGCCATCGTCTACCATCTCTACGTCAGTGTTTAGGTTTTTAAGAAAGCGTTGGCTGAGCATTCGGTTAATTGCATTATCTTCAACGAGTAAGATGCGAGCAAGCTGGGTTGAAGTTTTATTGTGCTCTAGTTTACTGCAAACCTGAATGAGGGCGTTGAATAATAGCCCTTCTGTCATTGTCTTGATTGAAAAGACACTGATTCCCTTTAATTCCTCAACTTGATCATACCGTTGGCCTAGGCCAATAATGTAGGCTGCATCTTGGCAGTCTGTTTCATCGTCAGTAATTAAAATAACGGGTGCATCGCTGCTCTGTTTAGATGTATTAAAAGGAAGTTGCCATTCATTAAGTGCATCCGTAATTTTATTAGCAGTCTTTCGTTGCGTTGTATTAATTCGAATACCGCCAGAAGGAAGTTGTTGGCATATTCTATGAAGTTGTTCATCACTGGATAGAAGAGGCAGTTGTAATAATAGTTCATGCTCGTTTTGAGAGTTGCTGCTCCGATGAATTTTACCTCCTAAAGTCTCAACAAGATCTTCTGAAAAAGCTAGGCCTAAGCCCGTTAGCCTTAAGCTAGATAATGTATTAGAAAAAGGCAGTATGCTTTGTTCAAATAAATGTTCGTTAATCATTAAACTTGGGGCTGATAGCTTTATTAATATATTGTGATCATTTTCGGAAATATCAATATTAATACGCTGCTCTGGAGAGCAATAATACATATTGGCCAATAGGTTAAAAAGTAACGTTTCAATCCTTTGGATGTCTCCTATATGGCTATCTGAGACAGTGTTTTCATAACGAATAAAAAATGTACATGGGCAACTCTTTTGATTGAAAATTACTTCAATTTCTGAAAATATTCGCTTAAAGCTGAAGGGGCTGAGATTAATTTTATTTAAATTACTTCTCAGTTTTGAAATGCTATCCAGTTCAGATAGTAAAGATAGAATAGTTATATTTTGATTGATGGATCGTTGTAATAATAAATGTTCTTCTGCGGTTATATTGTCATTTTTTAAAGATGTTAACGTTTGAATCGTATTGGTTGAAGGAAAACGAAGTTCATGCGTAATGTTGCTTAGCAGCTTGAATTGGCTTTGATTGAAACGTTCAGAGATTTTTTGAGATAGCTCAAGTTCTTCGTTCACTGTTTTTAATTGTCGGTTTATCGCTGACAAGGCTTTTGTTCTCTTGGCAACTAAATCTTCAAGGTTCGTTGAGTAATTATTAATAGTCTGTTCGGCGGATTTAAGACGGCTAATTTGGTCGTGTGTCGTGCGCAGTAAATTCGAGAAGTGATTAATCAGTGAGCCTATTTCATCTTGTCTCGCACTGTTTAAATATTGCAAGCTGGCGTAATCAATAGCGGCCGGATCTATCCCCTGCAGACGCCTGTCTAAGTCGCTAATAGGTTGGCTAATAAAGTGATAAAAAATAATATAAATGAACAGTGCGATACTAAGGCTGAGTATGAAGTTTGAAATAAATGTATTTTTTACTTCCGCAATAAAATAATCAGTTTGCTTGCAGTAATCGACTTCAACTATTAGTTTGCCGAGCAATGTTTCTTGATGGGTAAGAGGATACTTATATTGGTTGTTATTGCCATAAAGGAATACATTTAAATCAGAGGGTATGCACGTTTTATTGGCGGCAGCAATCGATAGCTGCTTACCTTCAGTATTTATGATTGACGCTTTTAATATGTTGGGGAGGGCGGTGAGGCTATTGACTAATTGCTGGTTAAGATGAGCGTTGAAATTGTAAGTCGCTAAAGTTAGAGAAGGCAGGGTTGTTGAAATTACAATGTGTAAAGAGTCTTGAATATGTTGTTTTCTGTCTTGCAAGTTAGACCATATTTGAAAGCTGCCGATTAAAAATCCTAACACTGTCGCAGTAATAACTGTGAATAAAGCAATTTTTATCGCAAGGTGATTATTAAACTTTGACCACATGAAGTAGCATCCTGCTTTTGATGATTATAACGAAATATTGACTAAGTGGATAATCAAGTAATGATATTAGCATGATAGTTTATGAGTGAATATTGGAAGAGAGCGAATGTTACAAATCTAATGCACCACCCTCAAAGCCGTTTTATTAGTCATATAATTTCTTTTTCTGCCATTCTTGATCTTGCTCCTCATCTTTATCAAATACTTCCCTTAAGCGCTTACTGCTAGAATTTTCACTTTGTTCGTTAAGTGTTTGCTGTGTGTTATCAATTAAATCTTGGCATTCAATTAATTGTTGCTGTAAGTCAGTAGGAAGAGGGGACACCTTGGCGAGTAAGGCTTTGATTTTTTTAAGTGTATTAATCCCCTGTTGTAACTCTCCTGTTTTTAAGGCTTCTTTTGCCACTTTCTGATAGTGATTGCAGTTGAGTTTAATCTTGCTGATTTTCGTCGCGTGAGCGAGTTGATTGGCTTGATTGCGACTGACTTGATGTTCCATAACACCTTGGCGAATATGCCGAATAATTGATTTAAGCAAGATAAGGATTTTTTGCTGCTTTTCTGTTTTTCCTTTTCGTGACTGTTTACGCAGCATTTTAGGATCGGTTGCCCACCCTTGAGCTTGCTCGATAACATGCTGGCAGCGCTTGTCAGGGGTTATTTTATGCAGAGTGAGTAATTGGGCGATGTAATCAATGCGACTGGCTAAGAACTGAATGAGTTGATCGTCAAGGTATTGGGCTGTTGCCTCAGCAATTTGCTGTAATTGAGTAATTTGCGCTGTATAGATAATGGTTTTACGCGCTTTCTCAATAGCCCTTTGGCGTTTGAGTTGAGCAGCCCAGAGGCTAATGATGCACAGGGCGCATACGAGTATGACAATAAAAATTAAGCGGGTGGCCGACATGTCTAATTTTCTCCTGCATCGGATTGTTTGTGAAGCCTATTTATATTAATACAGTCTAGACCTAAAAAAGAGGTTGACTCAA
>JBNMOT010000155.1:0-7581 GCA_051275515.1 Oleispira sp.
CCCAATAGTCCGTTGCGAGTATGCAAAATGAGTCAATAATTAGCTTATTAATGAATAATAGAATGTTTTTTTAAGCATTTCTTGATCTAAAGCAAATTTTGTTTGTTAATTGGCCGAATTGATCTAATTAAAAGTGAATCGTGTGGAACTTATACAAAACGGCCCCAAAGAAGGACCTGCTTACCTTTTCGCCCATGGCGCAGGAGCCGATTTAAATTCCGTGTTTATGACGGAAGTCGCTGAGGCTTTGGCAGATAAGGGAATCAGAGTGGTACGTTTTAATTTTCCTTACATGATTAAACGAGCACAAGACGGTAAGCGCAGACCACCCGATCGCGCGCCTAAATTACTAGCGGCTTATGAAGCGGTTATTAAATATTTAAATTGCCCAGTGGTCATCGGAGGTAAATCAATGGGAGGAAGAATGTCGTCGATGCTATTGGCAGACAATACTTTTCGAGAAAAGTTTGACCGCTTGCCTATATTAGGCGGTGCCTGCGTGGGCTTCCCATTCCACGCCCCCGCTAAAGATCCTAAAGATCGCTTAAATCATTTACGAGGGCTAACTCAGCCACTTCTAATTATTCAGGGCACAAGAGACACTATGGGTACCTTAGAAGAGGTTAATGGCTATATTCAAGAGGGAAAAATAAATCCCACAATACAGGTGCATTGGTTAGAAGATGGTAATCATGATCTGAAACCCAGAAAAGTCTCAGGCTTCAGCCACCGGCAACACATTGATAGTGCGATTGAGCAGATGGCTGAGTTTATTCTTAATGTGCACGAGCAAAATAATACTATTTAAAGAATTATGTATGTTGGCGAGCGTTTTATTGCTCACGATCTTAACCCGTCAGTACCATAATTTTTTCGGAACTGGTCAGGATTGGCTGAATGGCCGCAATGACATTGCGACGCGCTTCAGATGTCTGCCATTTTTGCCAAGCGGCTAAGCTTCTCCAGTTTGTGATGATGACTCTGTGGTTTTCATCACTGGCATCTTTATAATTTGCACCTGACATGTAACCGGGTGCTTCAAGGATCGCCCGCAAGGTATCTTTAATTGCTGCGTCGTAATTTGATTCCATACCCTGAGCAACTTTGCGCTCAATAATTACCTTAATCATTGTCTTGTCTTGCCTTGATGAACATGTTGAATAATGACCCTACAAGTAAGTCATAGGGCCTAGCGATAGAATTTTCAATTGTGACGATTATTTTTGCCAAACTCCAGCAGGAATTAAGCCTGCTAATTGACTTATTTTAGCATCACGTTCAGCGGTATCGTGAGCGGTAATCGTTACGTGCCCTAGTTTACGTGCAGGGCGAGCTTCTTTGCCATAACTGTGCACATAAGTCTCTGTCATCTTATCGGCGGCAGAGGTTGGGCTTTCATCACTGATCACGTTGATCATTGCGGTCGCCGGGAAGAGAGAATCCGTTGACGTAATATCTTGGCCGGTGACGGCTAGCATGTGGTTACGGAATTGACTGGTCACAGCCCCTTCAATAGACCAGTGCCCTGAGTTATGAACTCGTGGTGCTACTTCATTGGCAATTAAATTATCTTCAACTTCAAACAGCTCTAACGTAATCGTGCCTACATAATCTAGCTGGGTGGCTATCTGTTCGATATAGCGTTGCGCAATGGCTTGTTTTTCTGCACTAAAGCCATGAGCGGGGTACAGTGAATAACGTAAAATACCTTCGTGATGAATATTCTCAGTCATTGGCCATACTTTAATATTACCACTTTCACTGCGCGAACCAATAACGGAAATTTCACGAATGAAAGGAACAAAGGCTTCAGCGATTAATTCACGATTACCAATCTCATCCCAACACGCCTGAGCGTCTTCTGCTTGGCGTAAAACGAATTGGCCTTTGCCATCATAGCCTTCTGTGGTGGTTTTCATGATAATCGGTAAACCAAGCTGTTCTATGGCGTCATGAATATCTGCCAAGCTGTTGACCGCATGAAAATCTGCAGTAGCAATACCGGCTGCGCGTAATGCATTTTTCTCAGTGATACGATTTTGAAAGGTCTTCAAAGACGTGAGGTTTGGGAACACCTTGGTCTCAACACTTTCCATTTGTGCAACGATATGAGCAGGGATATTTTCTGTTTCATACGAAATACGATCATTGGATGCTAAGAATGTTTGTAAGCTGGTTTCATCATAAGCGCGTAAATCGTAAAGGTTTACCGTTAGGTCGCTTTGCTCAGCAATGCTGGCTGCTAACATTTGACCCAATTGACCATTTCCTAAAATACCTAATGTGCTAACCCCAGGTTTATTAATATTGGTGTTCATTAGTATTCTACTCTCGGATCAGGCTGACTTAATATGGTATTGGTTTGGTTTTGTTGAAACTTAAGAATACGCTGGGTCAGTTCACTGTCGCTGGTGGCTATAATTTGAGCCGCTAATAAACCGGAATTCTTAGCACCCGCATCACCAATGGCCAATGTACCTACCGCAACACCTCCAGGCATTTGAGCAATAGAAAGAAGTGAATCTATGCCATTAAGCGCGCGAGATTTAACGGGGACTCCTAAAACAGGCAGTACGGTTTGAGAAGCACACATACCGGGTAAATGCGCAGCACCACCGGCACCGCCAATAATGACTTTTAGGCCACGGCTTTGAGCGCTCTTAGCGTAATCGAACAATAAGTCAGGGGTTCGGTGAGCGGAAACAACATTTACCTCATAAGGCACTTCCAACAAGTCGAGCATATCAGCAGCATGCTTCATAGTTGGCCAGTCACTTTTAGAGCCCATAATAATGCCAACGAGCGCAGTCATAGTCTTGTCCTAGCAGATCGAGAAAGTCGCGGATTCTAACACAAAGCAAATTAAAGGGCGATTGAGTCATTTTAATCGCCCTCAATAATTCTAAAATAATCAATCCTGTTTAGAAACGTATATCTTGCTGCTTAATGCTATGAAGTATTTGGCTATCGAGCGGAACAAATTGCTTGTGTTGATGTGACATAAAAAAGATAGGATCGTCGACTTGATTTAAGTCGTAATGCTCTTCTTTTAACTCAACTTTGCGATATTTAAAGGTCCCCGTAATCTCTTCTTGCTCGCGTATGCGAATAAAAATAGGGATGGCATAGGCAGGCAGTTTTTCGTGTAAGTGACGTGAAAAAGCCGCTGCATCAAAATCATTAATATCTTTTAGCGTCAGAGCTGCCATGCCGGCACGGCCATCGGTGCCAGGGATTTCAACGCCATAGGCAACACTGTGTTCGACCCCTGGGTATTCATTGGCAACGGCTTCAACTTCGGTAGTGGCAACGTTTTCGCCTTTCCAGCGATAGGTATCCCCTAAACGGTCGGCAAAGGCGATGTGCTTGAAACCTTGGTTGATCACCATATCGCCCGTATTGAACCAACGGTCTTGTGCGCTGAATACGTGTTTAAGTATTTTTTTCTCACTGGCCGCTTTATCCGTATAGCCTTCAAACGGTTGCTTATCATTGATTTCGGTGATCAGTAGGCCTGTACCGCCTTTTTTTACGGGCAGCATAAATCCTTGTGCATCGCGGATAGGTTCATCGGCTTCAATATTATATTCAACAATATTGTAAGGCATCGGGCACATACCGGCCGTGCAATCCAAGTTTAACGCATTAGTGAACACGAGATTACATTCGCTAGCACCGTAAAATTCATTGATATGATCAATGCCAAAGCGTTGCTTAAATTCCATCCAAATGTCGGAACGTAAGCCATTACCAATAATCGCTCTAATCGGGTGATCTTGATCGTTGGCTTGAGCGGGGCTGTTTAACAAATAACGACACAGTTCCCCGATGTAGCAAAATGTGGTCGCTTTATGTTGACGAATTTCATCCCAAAAACGACTAACGCTGAATTTTCGTCCTATCGCCAAGCAACCACCAGCACCTAAAATACCCGCCATGGCAACGGTAAGGGCATTGTTGTGATAAAGCGGTAAGCTTAAATACATCACATCTTTGTGCGTCAGCCGCATAGACGCAAACCCCATACCTGCCATAGATTTGTGCCAACGGTAGTGGCTCATAACAGACGCTTTGGGCAAGCCGGTTGTGCCCGACGTGAAGATGTAAAAGCAAGGCTGTTTCAATTGAATTTTGTGGGTGGTTTCAGGATTTTCTACTGATTCGCCGGCCGTGACGATTGCCATATCGTGATAAACGTTAGGGCAGCTTTTAGCGCCCGTGTCTTTTAAATAATGTAATTGAGTACGTAACGTGATGTCTAAGCGTTCAATAACCGGCGCCATCATTTCTATTTGCTCTTCGCCAATGAGCATCATTTTGGGTGTTACCAAATTGATGCTATGAAGCAAGGCTTCGCCGCGTTGGGAGGTATTGATCATAGCGGCAATCGCCCCCGTTTTGACGACGGCGAGAACGGCGATTAAGCACTCAGTGCGGTTTTCAATGTTAATACCAATGGCATCGCCCGGTTGAATCCCCTGGCTGATAAAGTAATGAGCATATTGGTTTACCCAAGCATTGACTTGGCGGTAGCTGAACTCATTGTTCTGATAACGAATCGCTGGGCTATTAGGGCGTTTATGCGCATGTTTTTCTAAATGGCTACCGATTGAACGGTAGCGGTCGGGCTTTGAGCTAATAAGCGTGTATAAGCCCTTGGCTAAAGGGAGTAACCCTTTTTGTTGAAAAATTGTTTGGCTGGCAATATTCGTAAATTTTACTAATCGAGCTTTCATAAGATACCTTTTAAAGGTGCTGTTAAGCACCATTTGGCGTTGTTATTTTAATTCGCTAGAGGACTTATTTAATAAACGACGGGCAATAATCAATTGTTGTATTTGTTGGGTACCTTCAAAAATATCAAGGATTTTTGAATCACGTGCCCATTTTTCTAATAATTCATCTTCACAATAACCGACGTTACCCAATAGTTCTACACATTTTAGCGTGACTTCATTGGCAACCCGACCCGCTTTTGCTTTAGAAATAGACGCATCCATTGAGTTTGGTTGGCCGTTATCCGCCATCCAAGCGGCTTTGATCGTCAGTAAACGAGCGGCTTCAAGCTCAGCTTCCATGCGATACACTTCAGATTGTAAGTAGGAACTAAGCTTACCAGGGCGTTTATAATCAATATCAATACCTTGTTTTTTCAACAATTCTTTGGTGCGTTCAATGGACGCTGTGGCGACACCGACCGCCATAGCAGCCACCACGGGACGAGTATTGTCAAACGTTTGCATGACACCCGCGAAACCTTTCTCTGGGTTGACCTCTTCACTGCCCAATAAATTAGCGCGAGGAACGCGGCAATCATTAAAGCTGATGGCGGCGGTATCAGATGCCTTGATGCCAAGTTTTTTCTCTAAGCGAGTGACTTCCATTCCTGGCGTGCCTTTTTCAACCACGAAGGATTTTATGGCGGCCTTGCCTACACTTTTATCAACGGTTGCCCACACGACGACGGCATCGGCGCGCTCACCGGAGGTCACGTAGATCTTTTCACCATTAATGATGTAATCCTCGCCCTCTTTTTTAGCGGTTGTGCGAACGGCCGCGGAATCTGATCCACAGCTTGGTTCTGTAATCGCCATCGCGGCCCATTTATTACCGAATCGTGCAAGCTGTTCTTCGTTGGCGACCGCCGCAATTGCGGCATTACCTAAACCTTGGCGTGGTAGGGTCAAAGATAAACCCACATCACCGCGACACAGTTCTGCTAGGCCTAGCACCGTCCTCATATTAATACCATTTTGAATCTGGCTACTGTCTTTTTTCCCTTGGCGTAACTTACTTGAACCCGCGCCACCGTCTTCTAAGGCGTCGTTCATGCCGTCCATAATCGCCGCGAACATATCTAACTCAATAGGGTATTCATGTTCAGCTTTATCGTATTTACGAGAAATTGGACGGAAAACATGGTCAGCAGTCTGGCGAGCTTGATCAACTAACATGCGTAGCTTTTTTGGAACTTCTAAATAAATCATAACTATTTCCTAAAAATTACAGCTGAAGGCCGCCGTTAATAACTGAAAGCACACGCAGGTCACGATACCAGCGCTCAGCGGGATGTTCTTTGGTAAACCCGTGGCCCCCTAACAATTGCACGGCGTTGGTGCCAATTTCCATACTTTTAACCATGCATAAATGATGGGCCAAAAAGGCATCACGGTGAAAGTCTTCTCCACGCTCAAAACGACTGGCAGCTTTCCAAACTAAAAGTCGCATGCTTTCAATTTCTATTTTCATATTGGCAATCATGAAGGCAACAGACTGACGGTGGCTAATGGGCTCACCAAACGCGTAGCGTTCATTAACATAGGGAATCAAATAATCGAGTGCCGACTGGCAGCAGCCAATGGCCATCGCGCACCAGGTTAAATGGCTGCTATCGATAAAGTGTTCATAATTAAACTGCGTGGGCGGCGCATTACCTGAACCCAATAAAGAATCTTCATTTAACTGGACCTTGTCTAACTGAAGGGTGCCTACTTCTGCGCTGCGCAATCCCATTGCGGGGCTGGATTTAAACGACACACCTTTTGTATTGGCGGGCACGATAAAGACTTCATTTTTACCTTTGAACTGAGCGGCCACAAGATACAGTTCAGCAATCCCTGCTAAAGGCACTAGTGACTTGGTGCCGTTTAGCACAAACCCTTTTTTAGTTTGCTTGGCATGGGTTGTCAGTAAGTCGCTATTAAACAGAGGTTGGGGTTCTTGCACGGCAATGGCCGCAGTAAGGCTGTCTTCGCTACAAAACTTAGGCAACCAACGTTCTTGCTGGGTTTTATTTCCCCAACGGCTAAGGGTATTCGTCACCGAGCAGGATGCAAGAATTACGAAGGCGAGTGAGAAATCTCCCCAAGCGAGATCTTCTGCTACTAAGACACTGGTCATAGGTGATAGCTGGCCAGCACCGCCCAAGCTTTCTGGGATAGCAAAATAATTTAAACCAAGCGCTTGAGAATCTTGTAGCAGTTGCTCAGGCAGTTTTGCTTGTTCATCTGCTGATAAGGCAAGAGGACGGATGTTATGTTCGGCGTATGCCTTGACGCTGTCTCGAATCATTTGCTGTTCGTCAGACAGTGATAGGTCAAACAAGGGTGGTGGAGAAGGCAAAGCCTTAATGTTATTTTTATTGCTTTTACTTTTTTTTGTCAGACCTTTCTGTACTAATTGAAAGCCTTTTTTGGTCGCAATATACACTAATTTTTCAGCGGGCTTAGCTAAGCCATACTTTTGGGTTAATGGGTGAGCGGCAAAGCGGCTGATGAATCCAAGACCTAAGCCCTGAAGTTTCATTCTTAAGGAAAATGATGCCATGTTATTAAACCTTTATTGAATCATTTACTAATATGTTGAATCTGAAATGATGACGTATTGAGATTTACTATATTCTACAGACTACGCGTTTTTTTTGATTCCTCATTGGCAAGATAGGCTGATGTGAAATGTCTTTAAAGCTAGGTATAATAGGCGCTCACTCAGAATAATTGATTTTTATTATGTTAACGCTTATTTCACCTGCTAAAACTCTTGATTTTGAAACGCCAGCGGTTACTGATGTTCATACCCAAG
>JBNMOT010000156.1:0-7507 GCA_051275515.1 Oleispira sp.
TTGGCATACTTTCTTCGATTCAACCTTCAGCTAAAAAAAGTTCAGACAATACTTGAACCCTTATTTTCTTCACGATCAAGCAAAATTTTAATAGACCTGAAATAGCTGCTCACAAAATCTACTAGTGTTGTGAAGCCGGGCTGTTTATCGAGGGTAATTTCTGATAATTTAAGGCGTTTTTGCAAAAACTGATAAAAATGCGGCTAAAAGTCACACCTCAATTATAGGCATAAAATAATGTGTAATCATAGTTTAGGTAGTTAAACTTCACGACTTGCCATTTTATTTTTATAATGAGGTTATTTTTTATTAGCCATACTAAATACTCTTTTGCCAGTATTTTCGATGGCTAAAAGTACTCGTTGAACTTAGCAGGCTCAGCTCTATAAGCTATTAACTTATAGATTTTATTCAGTAAAGTGTGATCAAAGACAAGTCAGGGCAGGCGAAGATCTTTTAGCTCAATTTAAATGAACGCGGCTAAATAATCTGGCCTTTAGCTTATCATTTGTCCGCTGCAAATATTAGGGGCGTGTTTGCCCTTGACCAGCCACACGATATTTAAAAATTGTCAGCTGTTCCAAACCAACCGGTCCGCGCGCGTGAATTTTACCGGTGGCAATACCTATTTCTGCGCCCATACCAAATTCACCACCATCGGAAAACTGGGTTGATGCATTATGCATGACTACCGCTGAGTCAATCGTGCGCATAAAGATTTCTGCCGTATCGGCATTTTCGGTGACAATAGCATCGGTATGCTTAGAAGAGTGTTGATCAATAAAACTGAGTGCTTCATCAATTCCAGCAACCACTTTCACCGACAAGATTGCGTCCAAATATTCGGTGTCCCAGTCTTTGTCGGTGGCAGCTTTGATACGCGTATCGCAATCCTGCGCAGCTTCGTCTCCGCGAATTTCGCAGTGTTCCAACATGTCAACCAGCTGGGGTAAAAGTTCAGTGGCGATTGATTGGTCAACTACCAAACTTTCAGTGGCACCACAAACACCGGTTCTGCGCAGTTTGGCATTTTTGACAATATTGAGGGCTTTGCTGAGATCGGCATCTTTATCTATGTAAATATGGTTATTTCCATCCAGATGAAGCAATGTCGGCACTCGCGCCTCGTCTCTCACCAGCTCCACCAGACCACGACCGCCACGAGGAATAACAAGATCAACATAATCGGCGCAACGCAGCAGAGCAGCGACAGCCGCGCGGTCGTCGGTGTCAACTAGCTGTATACAGCTGGTGGGTAAATTAGCCGCGCGTAATCCGGTTGCCATACAGCCCACAATAATACGAGTGGAATTAAGGCTTTCTGATCCGCCGCGTAAAATCACGGCATTACCTGACTTCAGACATAAGGCGCCTGCGTCTGCACCCACATTGGGACGCGACTCATAGATCATGCCTATAACACCAATGGGGGTCGCTACTCGAGTGATTTTGAGACCGTTGGGGCGGTCAAATTGTGCCAACACTCGACCAACAGGATCGTCCAGTTTAGCGATATCTTCCAGCGCCACGGCCATCGCTTCGATACGTTCGGGGGTCAGTTTGAGTCGGTCAATAAATGACTCGGCTTTGCCCGCCTGAGTAACGCCTAAAACATCCAGTGCGTTGGCTTCGAGCAACGCCGCTTGATTTTCTCTTAGCGCATTGGCTGCGACAGTTAATGCTTGATTTTTTTGTTGAGTAGTTGCACAGGCCAGCGCTTTTGATGCCGCTTTGGCCTGCTTGCCAAGGCTTTCTATCATACTTTCGATATCATCAATTTGACTGTCATTTGACATAAATGAGTTCCCTTGTTTGTTTAATTCTGAATTGACAAGATAAATTCAATCTAATCGGATTGTATTTATCCTGCTTAAAATTTTAGTGACAATCTTTTTGCAGTCATCGCCGAACTGAAAACTATTTAAAGTGATAGTAGGCGCTGGAACACGCGATGGTGCTATGAAAAGTCAGCGTAACTCGACAGCACGTTGGTAAGCCGCCTTGACAGTTGATTCAAACAGTTCTTCTAACTTGGAATCTTCGGTAAGTGCCTTCAACCCAGCTTCGGTTGTGCCATTTTTACTGGTGACTGAATTTCGTAAAGCTTCGGCACTTTGCTCGCTAGTCATAGCGAGTTCAATTGATCCGCCCAGTGTGTTGAGTACTAATTCTCTGGCTGTTTCAGGTGAGAAACCAAGCTTTATCGCCGCTTCGATCCAGCAGCGCGCTATTTCGAAGGCATAACCGGGACCGCTACCGGCCACTGCAGTCACTCGATCTAATTCATCTTCATCAGCCGTCACATGGGTGAAGCCAACAGCATCAGTTAATGCATGGGCGGTTTTGATTTGTTCAGAACTGCATCTTGAATTGGCATAAAGCGCACTCACTCCGCGGCCAATTCGAGCGGGTAAGTTCGGCATGACGCGCATAATAGCTTGCTCGCCAATCAGTTTTTCTATGGAAGCAACCGAGAAACCTGCCGCAACAGAAATAACGCAACCCGAATCAACAAGATGCTGTCGATACGCGGGTAAAACTTTTTCAATGAGCTGCGGTTTGATTGCAATCACAATGATATCGAAACGCTTATCAGACAGTGCTTCGACTTGGTGTTTAACGATCACACCCGCAGGTGCTTCTATTTCAGAAGGGTTAATAACCGTAATTTGGTGACTAGTCGAACTTGCCCAGCGAGTGAGCAAAGCGCTGCCCATTTTGCCACAGCCAATCATAAGTAAAGACATACAATACCTTATGTTTATTGAGTTTATTGAGTTTTTTTGTGCATGAATTGCAGATAGTTTTGCCAAGGTAAATTATTAAAACTATTGGGGTCGTAATGCTATTTATTCAAAGTATAGTTTTAGCTCAATTGATAAAAACTAGTTTTTAGCATATGATATATCTACTGATTTGTCGATCGTTGTCAAATTCTTACTATTTTTATAAACTTTTTAGCCGCTTTACAAGCAAGGTTTTTTATCTTCTCTCTGCATTGACCCATCCAATAATTTATACAACATCTCATCCAATAAAGGAATCATGAAAACTGGTTTCATTGGTTCTTAATGTTATTATTTTGATGTGAAAAAATATTACACCAGCAATAAAACATCACCAGTTTTTTTGAAACTTCAAGGATTAATTTTGTCTTGATTTAAAATATCGATTCAATTTTATCATTTAATTTATTTAACTAAACAGGAGCAATTGTGCCTATATTTGAAGAAGGAAATGAAGGAACAAAGGTAAAATCTAATCGAACAAAGCCGCGCATTGTCATAAAAGTTGGTTCTAGCTTATTGGCTAACGAAAAAAATTTAACGCCTTGCTTCGCCTTTATGCACGGACTACTGAGTGACATTTCAGACCTTCAAGATCAAGGTTATGAAGTTGTGCTCACATCATCCGGATCCGTGGCATTAGGTCTCACTACTGTGGGCTGCAACATTGAGAACGCCAGCATACAAGATAAACAGGCTGCGGCTGCTTGCGGACAACCGATTTTAATGCACGCCTACAAACAAATTGCATTGGAGTATGGTTTTGACATTGCTCAGGTTCTAGTCACCCTTGATGATCTCGAAAGTCGACGTCGATTTGTTAACACTAAAAATACCATTCATCGGTTGATCAAACAGGGCGTAATGCCCATTGTTAATGAAAACGATACCGTTACCACTGCAGAAATTCGAGTTGGAGATAATGATCGACTTGCAGCCAAAGTTGCTCAGATGATCGGAGCAGAGTATCTGTTCATTCTAACCTGTATCGATGGTGTCTATGATCGCAACCCTTCAGAGGAAGGTGCAATTTTTGTTGATACCATTGAGGATGTGAGTGATTACATGATGGCCGCATCCGGCACCAGCTCGCTTGGGAGTGGCGGCATGCTGACCAAATTACGGGCAGCTAACATGGCTCAAAATGCCGGATGTACAACCATCATTAGCCGCGGCGAGCTAGTTTCTCCGGTGACCGCAATACTCCGCGGTGAACGTAAACATACCAAATGCATTGCTCACGCATCGCCCTCTTCGGCATGGAATATTTGGCTGACTGATCGTCTTCAAATGGCGGGTAGTTTAGTGGTTCGACAGGATGTTGCCGATGTAATAGGTGACAGTGACGACGGGTTCTCATGCAATGATGTGGTCTCAATTCACGGCTCATTTGAGCGCGCAGACGTGCTTCATATTTACGATGAAAATGGTTTAGAAGTCGCTCGTGGTTTGTGTAATTTTTCATCGGATGAAGCCACAATCATATCGAGTCGGCCGCATGAAACAGTGAAAGATATACTTGGTTACGTCGCCTCACGCCGCCTGATCAATGATGATAATTTGGTTATTCTGGCGGAACATCATCTTTCGTGGGATGAACCAGTAGCAGAGGATAATTAAAGCAGCGGTTTGGTTGAAAGCTAACAAACTAGCAGCTAGTCGGGTCTATCGATGCAATATAGCAAAGAAAGGCCCGACCCCTTTAAATTGCTGTTAACGGTATAAGTCAATAGACTTAAACAACCCAATTGCAAAAGCTGATGGCTTTGTCGATTAAATGACGCTAATCGACAATTTATCACAACTCAGTGCAATTGGTTCTTCAAGCGCACTGACTCGCTATCAAGAAAAGCCCGAGATTAAGTTCATTTAAGGCATCCGCCTATCGCAACAATTATTTTATTCGCACTTATAAGAAATACGCTTTTACTTAACTAACAATTAGTCCTAATGAGGTTTGACATGGCCTGTCTTTTCACGAAGGTGTTTTGAAGTCAAAGCCTCATATTTATTTTAATCAATATTCTGTATTGATGACTCACATTTTTTTAACGAGTGGCTATATTTTATGTGACTAGAGCCTTTTTCTTGTGAGTAAAAAGTGGAGGTCTTTCTATTTGCCACTTTCAGGCAATTAGCGTTAAAAGTATCTATACTATCCGTCATACCGATTATTCCGATAACGCCCTATTGAGAGATAAATTGTAGTTGGCAAAATGTGAAGCGAACAGAACCAGCCAACTTTAATTTGTCCTGCTTCAACATAACTAAAGGTAAAATACTGTGGATGAAATTAAAAACACTTCAGAACCAAAAAAATATTCTGCAAGCACGCTTTAGATTAGACTTAAAAACATAATAAGAGGTGCACTTAAAAAATAATTATATTTAGATGGTGAATCGTTGTTCATGGACACTTTGCTTCAATTGATAGTGTATATTTGACGATACTACTAACAGCTTATTTAAGAGCCTAAAGCTTTCTATCACTTAAGCTCACTGCTTAGGTTTCAAGTAATGCCAGCATTAGTATTAATTTGTCTACACTCAAAAAGATACGAGTGTTTGGACAGAAATGAGCTTTGCAAAAAAGTGCCTAACTTGGGCAATACATTTAATCCCTGAATAATATATTGAGTTTTAGAATAAATGAGTTGGTACTTCATTTCCAAGATAAGCTGAAAGGGGTCTGCATACTTAGGTCGAATGTTATAGTTAGCTGATGTCTACCAAGAAGTAAGTGATTGATAAAACGTTGCTTGCGCCCCTAGAATCAACTTGAGACTAACACCTTAAATCTCTTCGGGAGTCACTTTGTGACAATAACGGCCATACTTTGGAAACATTTCACAGCGTAACTAAACGTACATGAAGGATGTATACCCTCGAGCCTATCAATCTACTACTAAATCCAAGGTATCGGCAATCAACCGCCTTTTAAATTATTAATACTTAAACTTAAGCTGATATTTCTACGTTTAGCTTCTATACTGAAATATATTAATAATAAGATTCACTCACTAGAGAATACCTTCTTGATTTTCGATAGTTTGATAAGAATGACACTTTTAGTGTTTCTAATAACAGCTTTTAGCGTACTCTACCCTGTATCCGCCAAGGCTGAACTACCTATTGACAGCACAGCTACGAAATTAGTAAGTAGCCCGTGGCTTTATCATTTGGGAGACTTGCCTCGAGATGTCGAAACCGGCAAATGGAATTTTGACACGGCCAATTGGAAGATTACTGCCTCAGCTAGTGACATACCTGACAGAAGCGGCGAGCAAATTGTCTGGTTTAAAGTGGCACTACCTGAAGGCAGTTGGCGAGACCCCTACCTATTCATCAGCAGTGTCGATCTAACTCTTCAAGTATTTCATAACAACCAACAGATTTATCAATTTGGTCATATCGATGCTAAAGGCAGCAGCCATTTCGAGGGCTGGCCTTGGCATATTATTCGGCTGCCCGCAGACTATGCTCGTCATGAGATGTATTTCCGAATTTTTTCAGACTACTCTTACATCGGCATGTCTGGTGACATTGCATTAGGTGAACGTTTTAATTTATTGAACAAGGTCTACAGTCAGGGGTTAAAAGGCCTAATCTTTATCATCATTGTATTGCTCGTCGGCGTCATTAGCACAATTATGGGTACCATAAAAAAAGATCGTGTTGCAGCGACTGCAACTGGCCTGCTATCGTTTAATTTGGCTTTGATGATGTTTGCAGAAAATGAATTAAGCCAGATCATATTGTATGAGCCGTTGTTATGGCGTTATATCGCCGCTTTTAGTTATTTTCTTATTCCTGCTTTTCTTGCCGTAATCATTCGAGCATGGGTTAAGTATGATAGGTCACTTATAAGCAGTGGCGTGTTATTTACTTCGGTTGGATTTACAACCATCGTAGCGCTACTATCGATATTTACATCGTTTAACTTTGTCAATGCTTACCCTTGGTTTGACGCATTATTTATTGTCCTGATGTTATCTTTGATGTTCGGGTATTTCGACTTTTTTAAGCAGCAGGGTTTCCTCGGTTTATTGATGGCATTCGGCGTATTCGCCCTGTCTACTTCATTAGTTATTGATATGTTGAGCGCACACGGATTGATTGCCTGGATTGGACGCACAGGACAGTTTGGTTTAGTTTTATTTTCTTTGGCATCACTCGCTATTTATCTGGTGCGGGACTGGAATCAACAAGCTGCCTTGAGTCAGCTCACTGAAAATCTCGAGTCCGAGGTTGAAGATCGCACTCTTGAGTTAAGAGCGAGTCAAAAAAAGCTCGAACGTATGGCACACGAGGATTTCCTCACGTCACTGCTAAATCGTCGATCATTTGCCAATCAGGCTACCATAGAAATCTCCAATGCTATTCGCTACCAACGTCCTGTGTCATTGCTGCTTTTCGATGTTGATCATTTTAAAACCGTCAATGACAGTTACGGTCACAATGTGGGGGACTTAGTACTAAGAGCTATTGCCAACTCTATCAGAGCAACTTGTCGTGAAGGTGACTTGATTTGTAGATATGGTGGCGAAGAGTTCGTTGTGCTGTTACACGCAACGGAATCGGATCAGGCTCAGATACTAGTGAAAAGACTGCGTGAATCTATTAATGAAATCAAGGTCTTTAGCGAAGACCAAACCATCAGCATTACTGCCAGTTTCGGATTGGCTTGCCTCGACGATCTAAAACAGAACGAAGTGTGTGCC
>JBNMOT010000157.1:0-7364 GCA_051275515.1 Oleispira sp.
TTTCCCAAGCGATTGGGCATATTCAAAAAGAGCATAACAACGCTTCACTCCTTCGCCTAAAGGGTCTGCAACAAAACCATAATCGATACCTAATTTAACTGCTTCACGCTTGGTATCATGAAATATATACATTTTTTTCGTATCAGGCACTAACAGACCCCGCATAACCATCGGTAATACGGGCTTAATCTCTAATGCTAACTGGTAGTGTTGGGCCAATTTTATGGCTTGATGTAAGCCCAGGTGAGAATAAGGACTGCGAATAGAAAAATATAACGTCAATTTTTTACTGTTGGGGTTTGCCGCTGATAAAGGTACTGTTTTACAGAAATTACGATAGGTTTGATCAAACCGAACCTCACTGCCCTCTCCTAAACCTAGCAGTAATAACCGCGCCTCCAAATGATCTAAACGGTCTAACCCCCAATACCACTCACCCGCATAATAAAGCATGGCACTCATATAATGCCCTTGCTCAAGCAGCGCTTGCTCATTGGCTCGCAACTGTTTCGAGCAAGCAGCTTCATCTAATGTATTATGAGTAATAAGGCTTTCATATAACCCGTCAGTAGGCTGCGGAAACCAATAGTCTTTAAATATTTGTTCAACCGCCGCCCAATCATTGATAGTACTTTTTCGGCTTTGATTCTCTATTTGTAATAACGCATAACTGCCCTGCTGTATTCGGCGGGCGTCATTACTAGGCGCATGAGTTGGCCATTTAAGCTTATATAAAGTTGCCAGATGGGTGGCATCCAAAAATCCATTGACGTGCCAAAGTTCAGTTTCAGGATACATATCTTGCTGCAAATTGAAGATAGTCCGAAATTGCATCTGAACATCAAAACGCTGCTCAAAATCAGCCAGCACCTGAACTAAAAGATAACTGTAGGGATCATTGATACGTAAATAAAGTTCAACGAGATGCGGACGCGAAAGCAACTTACGCTTTGTTTCTTGAACCTGGCGTTTAAGCTTTAACAGTCCATTACTGGATATTAAACCGGCCCCATAAGGCTTTATTATTTTCTGTAGCGTGTTTTTCATACTGTGTTTTTTCTTATTATCAAATGTCTACTTTTTACTGCGGGTCGTTACTGCTTGATCTCTTCAATTAAAGTTCGTTCAATCGGCAGCTGAACATAGCCTGTTTCGATGCTCCAAAAATAGTAATAACCGATCGCTCGACCCTGATCGTCACGACCCGTCGTGATTTTTCCATCTTTAACCGTCCACGATTTCACTATCTGGCCGCCATCGACATAAGATACTTTTAGATCTTCACCTAAAAAGTTATCAGCCTGACGAGAAAGCTTATTCATTGTCTCTTCTGTGCATGCAGTCATCAAACACACACTTACAGCAAGCAACACAATTTTATGCAGGGTTTGTGGTACATAACGGTCATTTTTCATCTTAAATTCTAATATAACTGAATGGATTAATATACGTTAAACTAACAAGATTAGGCATCAAGTGGTAGAGTAAGTTTTGCCATCTATACTTTAACTCTCCATAATTAAAAGCTAATAGCCAACCCCTTATGATGACTGTCAATGAATAAACGCCCAACCAAGCGCGAAATCCGCCAACAAATGAATAATGAGGTTGATCAATACCTTACTAAAGGCGGAGAAGTCCGTGAGTTTCAGCGCGGAGAAAGTGGTTTAGTTAACGGAAAAATTGACGATCGCAGCAGTGGTTTCGAGCAAGGAAAGCAACAAAGAACGCCGCTATTAGATGAATTAAAGGCAGTCGATGACCGAAAAAAATCCACCAATGCGACACCGCTTAAGAGTAATCGACCTAGAAAGAAAATAATCTATGATGACTTCGGTGAACCTGTTCGTGAAATTTGGATAGAGTAGCTCCAACCTTAGAGCTACCTTCGCCTCACTTCAAACTTTTCAGGTTCTCTTCTCTTAGCATGCTAAGGTCCTTAGCATCGTCTAACCGGTCATTATAAACATCAAGCCAAGTACGAGAGCCCTGAATCATTTTGGCCAAATCGAACATACCCACTTTTAATGCCGATAAAAACTCTTGATAGCTTTGCTCTTGTTCAATCATCGTTTGCTGAAATATTGCTACTTGGCTTTGCTGGTAAGTAAGCGATAAAGTCCCAATGGTACTTGCCTGCTTCTCTAAATCCATTTGCATTAATTCAATAATAGCGGACTGCTCATCAAAACTTGAAAGTGAAACATAAGGCTCATCAACTTGAAGCAGATTAATAATTAACATCGTACAAGATACCGACAAAACGGCCACCATAGTAATCGCCACGATTATTATCAACATCCTATTTTTACCAACCTTGCCCTCTAAAAGACTTATTCGCTGCTCATCACTTAGTTCCTCCGACTCTGACATAACCTGCTCTCTGCTCTGGTAGACTACAATAAAGTTTAGACATACTTACTTAGTGTAGTCAATAATGACAAAATCCAACAATTTAATCTGATACCGCTAAAACTGATATTAATCAGGCCTCGGCAATCAGTGTTGCACGCAAGGGTGCGGGATAACCTTCCGCCGTTTTACTCTTATCATCAGTATCCAGAAAATCGGTTAATGACTGGTATTGCATCCACTCAGTCGTGCGCTGCTCTTCGAGGCTCGTGACATTTTTCTCGACAATTCTTGAATTTTTAAACCCTGCTCGCCTTGCCCAAAGTAACAGCGTATCGCAACTGGGCAAAAACCAAACATTGCGCATTTTTGCATAGCGCTCTTCCGGCATTAATACCTCACCCAGCTCGCCTTCAATCACCAAGGTTTCTAATACCAATTGTCCACCGGGCTTAAGCGTATCTTTAAGCTCTGCCAAATGATCAATAGGGGATTTTCTGTGATACAAAACCCCCATCGAAAAAGTTGTATCAAACGCCTTTAATGGCCGTGGTACATCTTCCATTTTTAGGGGTAATAAATCGATATTCAAAGGCTGATCTAGACCAGACTGTTGGCGAGCAACCTCAGCATACTGCTTAAATGCTTGAAACTGGGCGAGAAATAAACGCGAAGGGTCTATACCCACAATACGATGAGCACCCGCACCAAGCAT
The DNA here is from genome assembly GCA_051275515.1 of Oleispira sp. GTDB lineage: Bacteria > Pseudomonadota > Gammaproteobacteria > Pseudomonadales > Oceanobacteraceae > Oleispira. The sequence continues at coordinate 3,068 of JBNMOT010000157.1, forward strand.
CCGCCACATGTGATAACCCGAGCCACAACCGACATCCAATATAGTTCGATCTGCTAACGGTGCTAAATGAGCAGCAATGCGTTGCCACTTCCAATCACTGCGCCATTCGGTATCGATGTGCGTATCAAAAAATTTAAATGGGCCTTTACGCCAAGGGCCAAGTTGCTGTAAACCTGCCTTTATTTCACGATCAGTATCACCCGTAATACTGTCGCTGCTTAATTGAAGACAGTCTTGCTGTAAATCTGCAACTACGTTTTCAACCGCAGGCAAGCTTTCTAAAGCATCCAACCAACGCTGCTGGTCGCCATGAACTTTTTCATTAAAAAGAGCGTTAAGCTGCTGTGGCAAAATTGCAGCCCAAGGCTTTAACAAGCTACCTTCTTGTTCCATCGCGGCTTGAATATCATCAAACCAAGAAAATACATCTACGTTCATATTGGAATTCTATTCGTTAAATAATGAGTTAAAAATTGACTATAGACGGGGGAATTATTTTATTGCGAGATAAGAAACAAAGTTAAAGCACTGATACCAGCGAATCACTTGACTGAATCCTGCTTGTTTTAAGCGGGTGACGTGTGCACTTTCAGTTTCTGGAATAAGGACATTTTCAATGGCACTTCGTTTCTGAGCAATTTCTAATTCGCTATAACCATTGGCCCGCTTAAAGTCTAAATGCAATTTATCTTGCAGCGGTTGCTCATCATCATCGAAACAAATTTTCTCTGATAAAATCAACGCACCACCCACATTAAGACCCTGAGCAATTTGGGTTAATAAATCCAAACGCTGATATTGAGCAATAAACTGCAGCACATAATTTAGCGCAACAACGGACGCGTTTTCTATTGTCTGAGCCGTGATGTCTGCACACAACAATTCAACATCAACGGAACCTTCATCAAGGGCAATATAGTGCCCTGCTTGCTCGATCATCGCGCTAGAACTGTCTATGCCGATAATTTTACAATTATTCGCCTTAACCCCATGACGCATTGCCAACGTCACCGCACCCAACGAACAACCCAAGTCATACAGATTTGTATTATCACGGGCATATTCACCAGCAATCACTCCAGACATAGCCACCGTCTCAGCATAGCCAGGAACAGAACGCCTAATCATATCAGGGAAAACACGGGCTACTGCAGAATCAAAAGTGAACTGACCTGCTAATTCTTCGCCAGAGCTGTTAGCGAATAGGTTATCCGCTGCACTTAATGAATCACCGCTCGCTGGATTAGACAAGTCGTATTTCCTCAAAGTGATTATTCAGATGCAAGACATGCGCTAACGCATACTCTTGTTTGCTCAATTTTCCATACGCAAAGTGTGGCTGCAAGACACCCAAGTGCTGATCAAATCGTATAATCGATTGCTCAAGCCTCAGCAAGGCTTGTTGAGGTGGCTGCGCGGCTAATACCTGAGGTGCACCCAGAATATTCTCTGACAATGCATGGGTCATTTTTCCCCATACAGAGAAAGTTTGAAAGGCTAACGGCCCAATTGTTTGCTTAAAGAGTTCAGGCTTGTGTTGTGGATAGCCATCCATCGAGTATTCAATACTTTGCGCGGCGTGATTAAAAATTTGTGCTAAATCCCACTCACCTGCAGTGACTAACTTATCTACGGGTAACGTGTGCAAAAAAGAGAGCAACTTATTAAGGTCGAGGGGGGGACTTGAAAGATCAACAGGTAATATTTCAGCCCCAACTTCCAGACTCGCACTGGTATTAGTGACGTTAAGTGCTAAAACGGAGAGTAACGAAAAGGATAAAAAATCACGACGTTTCATCAGTATTGTCCTTTTTATCTTGGGCATTTTTATCTTGGGCATTTTTATCTTGGGGGATTTTTTTCTTTATTCGCACCCCAAGTTCGACAAATTGATTGGCCGTATTCACGAGATTGCCTCGCCCTTGTGCTAAAGAGCTGTAGGTTTCATCATAAGTTTTTTGTGCACTATGAAGCTGACTACCCAGCTTATCCATTTTTTCTACGACGATGCGTAAGCGATCATAAACTTTACTGGCGTGCTCACTGAGCTCATCAGCGCTGCGACCACGGCGCTCAATCGACCATAAACTTTCAATCGTGCGCAAGCTCGCTAATAAGGTCGTCGGCGTGACCACGACAATACGTTGGTCAAAAGCATCCATAAACAATTTTTCGTCATGCTGAAAGGCCGCCAAAAAAGCAGGTTCAACGGGCATAAACATAAAGACAAAATCAGGAGAGTGAAGCGAGGGAAGATGCTGATAGGCTTTCGCCGATAAACTTTTAATATGATTACGAACGGCGTCAATATGCTGCTTTAGACATTGCGCTTGCGACGCCTCATCATCGGTATTCACATAATCGTTGTAGGCATTCAGCGACACTTTAGCATCGACGATGATGTGCTTATCGTCGGGTAAGTTAATAATGACATCAGGACGATAATTTTGTCCGTCATCGGCTTTATGATTTTGCTCACGCACATACTCCTCTCCTAAGCGTAAACCGGAACGCTCGAGTACCGTTTCGAGTACCAGTTCACCCCAATTACCCTGGGTCTTTTTATTACCGCGCAAGGCTTTGGTTAATGCACTGGCTTCTGCCGTAATGTCTTGATTAAGTCGATACAACTCATTGATTTGGCTTTTTAATGCGGCTCGATCTTTCGCGTCGTGTAGATGAACGTCTTCAACCTTTTTGCGAAGCCCCTCTAACTGATCTTTAAAAGGATGCAAAATAGCATCAAGGCCTTGCCTATTTTGCTGCTGCTTTTCGTTGAATATTTTATGCGAGAGATTTTCAAAAGATTGCTGTTGCTGCTGATGTAATTCTTGATTGTACTCTTGTTGCTGCACTTGCTGCTGCTGCTGGTATTGAAGTTTCTGCTTTAACAATGCGTTTTCTACCAGCAGTTTTTGCTCGCCGATCTTAATGCCTAATTTTTCCCCCATATTTTTTCCTATTGCTAGGCAGCCAAAACAGCAGCCTAACAACAGCACAGAAAAAAATAATAAGATCATCCATGGCTCGAGCATTAAAGCATCCATATCGAATTAGTCTTGGCTACCTAACGTCGTCAACTGCTCCGTTTGATGCTCAGTAATCAGTGGTCTCACCACCGATCCTAAATCACCCTGCATCACTTCATCAAGCTTGTATAAAGTCAGATTGATTCTGTGATCGGTAACACGACCTTGTGGATAATTATAAGTTCGAATACGTTCAGAACGATCGCCACTACCCACTAAGCTTTTACGTTCTGCCGCTTGCTCCGCTTGTTGTTTTTGTAATACGGCATCATTAATACGACTTGCAAGCACCGTCATCGCCTTGGCACGGTTTTTATGCTGAGAACGTTCGTCTTGGCATTCAACCACAAAGCCTGTTGGGATGTGTGTTAAACGAATAGCCGAATCGGTTTTGTTGACGTGCTGACCCCCCGAACCTGACGCACGGAACGTATCAACGCGTAAATCCCCCTTCTTAATTTCGATTGCGTCTTCGCCTTCCACTTCTGGCATGACAACAACCGTACAAGCTGAAGTATGCACTCGGCCCTGAGATTCTGTTTCAGGCACTCGCTGCACTCGGTGAGCACCGGACTCAAACTTTAGCTGTGAATAAACATCAGTACCTGAAATGCGTGCAATGATTTCTTTATAACCGCCGTGATCGCCATTGTTAGTATTTAATACTTCAACACGAAAGCCTTGGGTCTCAGCATAACGAGAATACATACGATATAAATCACCCGAGAAAATCGCCGCTTCATCACCGCCTGTGCCCGCACGAATTTCTAAAATAATATTACGACCATCGTTAGGATCTTTGGGCAGTAACAACACTTGTAATTCAGCTTCTAACGATTCTAACGTCGCCTTGGCTGATTTATATTCTTCTTGACCCATTTCACGCATGTCAGGGTCTTCGTCTTTTAACAGTAACTCTGCTTCAGTAAAATCACCTTGCGCTTCAGTAAACGATTCATAAGCCTGCACAACCGGCTCTAATTCGGCATATTCTTTGGATAAATTACGAAACTTGTCCTGATTAGAGATAATTTCATTATCACTTAAAAGAAGCCCGATCTCTTCGTAACGCTCACTTAAATGCTGTAACTTATGAACTAATGATTCTTTCATTCTGTTTTATTCTTCTCTTTGTTCTCAGCCGCACTGTTTTCAGTATTACTTGAGAGCTGAAATAATTCTTGTACCCAATCCATAATTTCAAGCTGGCCTTCGGCCCCTGCTTTACGCATTTGCTTGGTAGGAGTGTGCAATATTTTGTTGGTATA
>JBNMOT010000158.1:0-7288 GCA_051275515.1 Oleispira sp.
GAAAAACCGCTTTCTTTGTTAGTACTGACGATGGCTTTAGTACTTTTTTACGTAAACCTGATGCCGATGCTTTTGCCATTAAAACGGCCGGTATGGTGATGGATCTGGAGGGTGCACTAGAGGCATCAGAAAATCTAATGAAAGTGAGTTCTCTTTAATTAGGGTGCACGCTAAACAAACTACATTGCCAGTCTGTCAGTGATTTTCAATCATGCAACCGACAGGTTGGCTGCAAAATGGGTGTTGAGCGTATGCTCTCGCTATATCAATTAGGACTGGGTTGAAGGCTATGAATGTGCGAGCTGTAGATAAGATTAGTAACGATGGATCTGAACAACGCGAAAAAAAATCGCGGGATGAAGAGCTCTTTTTAACGTCTGCTAAAGAGACATCAATCCAGTCGTTTGTTGATGAGGTGAATACCTCTGATGAACAAGGGATTGATACTTTGAAGTCGAAAGTTGGTGAGAGTGAATTTGGTGAGGCAAGTTTCGCTCAGTCTTTATCAGAATTCTACGAAAAATCGAAAGCCTTTTTAATTGGCTCGCTATCGGTAATTTTTGGACTAGTACTATGGCATCTTGCTACAAAATATAACTTTAATTTTTACATCAATTTTGAAAATATTCCGAGCCCCCAAGCGGTAGGTACTGCTTTTGTTGCTCAACTCGGCGATAGTGAATTTTATATACACATTATTGTCAGCATGACGCGAATTCTGATTGCGTACTCAATCGCGGTGGTTTTGGGTATTAGTATAGGGCTTGTGGTCGGACGGTCGCGCAGCATGCGTGCAGCTGTTTTACCTTACATCGAAATTATTCGCCCGATTCCAGCGGTAGCTTGGATACCACTAGCAATATTGATGTGGCCTACAGAAGAGTCTTCGATTATTTACATTACTTTTTTGGGAGCCTTATTCCCTATCATTTTAAACACGGTACACGGAGTAGAACAAACTCCGGAAGTACTGGTGAGAGCGGCCTTGTCTCTTGGGGCCAAGAAGTCGCAGGTATTCAGACATGTTGTATTTCCAGCGGCATTGCCGAGTATCAGCGCTGGTTTAGCCATTGGCATGGGTGTTAGTTGGTTTTCTTTGTTAGCCGGTGAAATTATCTCTGGTCAATATGGTATTGGTTATTTTACCTGGAATGCTTATTCGCTCATTAATTATTCAGATATCGTTGTGGGGATGCTGGTCATTGGTGGCCTAGGTTCTTTATCAACATTTTTAGTTCGATTGGCCATGCGACCATCCTTGCGATGGAAGCATTCACAGCGATAAGACGATGAATGCAATTAAGAGAATTCAATACCTGTTGAGCATTATCAATAATCATTGGTTGTTATGGGTGGTTAGTGTCTTAGGACTTTGCATCGCTTATTACCTATTCATGTTGCTGGCCTTAATTATTAAGTTTCAAGCAATTCCAAATTACATCAGTGTATTTGATTGGATAGATAATGTGAGTTGGATACTGGTATCGACGCCTTCTTTAAAAGACGCAATGTTAATTATCAGCGAAGAGTGGTGGATTGAGATCGGTTTTATGAACTTTGATTTTGGTCTGGGTATCTCAGAATGGAGTTTGTTCATTTCGCCTTGGAAGATTCTTGGCGTATTGGGTTTCTCAGCACTGGTAGTGACTTATTTCATTGTGATGCGCTTTCGCAGCCAAGCGTGCAGTCTCGCTGTGAATTTTACATCAAAAATAACGTCTGGTTTGGGCGGAATATTTTTTGGAATTACCTCGCTAACCATGTCTTGGGTAGTGTGTTGTGCAACACCAACCTGGGTGGTCGGCTTGGCAATCATGGGTTTAGGCGTATCGACTTCGTTATCGATCGAGCCCGTTGGTTTTTGGTTGAATGCACTAGGTTTTATTTTGATGATCATTGCACTTTTTATGGTGTCACTTAAAGAGCTAAATCACGTCAACAATGAGAATGACGTTAATAACCCGATTAGGAAAAAATTATGACCGCTCAGACTGGTTTAAAAGAAGAACGAGTAATTCATCAAAAGAGATCGATCGATCGTGGGCACATTTTGATCGATGACGTGACCATTGCTTTTGGCTCAGGCGCCAAGAAAAATGTTGCAGTAGAAGCAACAACCTTAGAGATAGAGCCAGGGCAATTTGTTTGTATTTTAGGGCCTTCAGGTTGTGGTAAATCTACGCTATTAAATAGTGTTGCTGGCTACATCAAACCTGCCGGTGGTCGAGTCCTTGTGGATGATAAAGAGGTGACTCAGCCTGGGCCGGATCGTGGCATGGTATTTCAGCAATATTCGTTATTTCCATGGAAAACTGTCCATCAGAATATTGCATTCGGTCCCAAGATAGCGGGTCACAGTCAACGAGAATGTGACTCGATTGCAAGCACTTTTCTTGCAATGATTGGGCTCAAAGACATGGCTAACAAGCTACCAGGAGAGCTTTCTGGGGGCATGCAGCAACGCGTTGGAATTGCGCGCGCATTGGCAAACTATCCGAGTGTTTTATTAATGGATGAGCCATTCGGGGCATTGGATGCACAGACGCGGCTTATCATGCAGGAAAATCTTTTAAACATATGGTCAGAATTCGGCACGACCGTTTTATTTATCACTCACGATGTCGATGAAGCTATATTTTTAGCGGATCGTATCCTCATCATGAGTGCCAGTCCGGGTTCAATTATTGCTGATTTGACTGTCGAGTTGCCAAGACCTCGTAATGCTGAAATTGGCACTACTGAAGACTTTGTCGCCTTAAAGCGTGAGTGCTTGTCTTATATCCGCAAAGAAAGCCTAAAAGCCTTTGAAGGTTAGGGAGATCATCAACATGAAGCGATCATTTTTTAAGTGTTTATTGGCCAGCAGTGTGCTGCTTTTTATAAGTGGCGTATTCGCTGAGCCCGCCGTGGTTAAACAACTTGATAAACCCGTTTTAATCGATAATTTTGAGTTGTTGGATCAAGGTGGAAATTCTTTCACAGAGAAAAATTTGCTTGGCAGTTGGTCGCTTATTTTTCTGGGTTTCACCACGTGTCCTGACATTTGTCCTATGACCATGGCTCAACTTGAGGGAGTGCGTGCAGAACTCGGCAGCCATTTTACACCCGAAAAAATACCTAACATTATTTTTGTAGCGGTTGATCCCGCCCGTGATAAAGATGTACTGGCTGATTATTTAGCGTATTTTCATCCTAAAAATATTGGTATTACCGGTGAGCTTAGTCAGATCGATCGACTGGTAAAAAGCGTAGATGGTTTCTATCGATACGATCAAAACAAAGGCGACACGGGTTATACCGTGGTTCATACCTCATCGATTGCGGTAGTCAATCCGCAGGGTGAAATGGTTGCCAATATCAACCCACCTTTTGGCAAATCTAATACAGCTTGGGAACTTATGTTGCTGATCAGGGGTAGAGCAATTGAATAGGTTCATAGCGCCTACTTATATTTCTAGTGTGATACGGATGATGCTGTTGGCTTTTTTGCTCACGACAGTGGGGTGTGCAAATACGAATACGTTCGCTGAAAATGTTAATGGGCGTGCAAAAGAAAAAACGTTGCAGGTTATGGATGCTTATCAACCTCAGCGCCCTGAGTTCATGTCAATGAATGCGGGCTATTTAAAAATACAAAGTCTGAGTGATCAAGATGTTTTGATCGTGAACGTCTCCAGCCCAGATTACCAGTCGGTATCCATACATAAATCCATTCAAGTTGATGGTATGCATCACATGGAAAGCATGGGTTCGCTTAAAATACCGGCGGGAGAGACGTTATCTCTTGAGCCGGGTGGGATGCACTTAATGCTTCATATGCCAATTGCGCAGCGCAAAGTGGGCGATTTTACTCGTATTGTGTTTGTGCTTGATGACGGCAGTAATGTGTCTTTTAACATGCCTGTGAGTGCTCCTTGATATGGTCATGAAATTTGCTTTTCCGATGTCAGAAGTTCTAACAGTATTAACGGTTGGCAAGCGACGCGCTTTAATAATGCTTTGTCTTCTTATTTCTAGTGCCTTTAGCTCCCTTAGTTATGCGGGGATGATCGATAAGGAGGGAATGCAGCCTTGGGAGATTTGCGCGATGTGTCATAACGCCAATGGTATTAGTCGAATGGCAAAGTTTCCCAAACTGGCGGGGCAGAAGGCGCTTTATATCGAGCAGCAGGTAATGGCTTTTAGAGAGGGTAGAAGGCACAACGATGGTGGTCAAATGCAATCCATTGTCGGTGAAATTGCTCAAGCAGATGTGGCACAAATTGCGGCGTATTTTTCGTCGCTTCCACAGGATGTTGTGCGGGTAAATACAGAGATTGAACGTGTAAATAATGAAGTAGGCGAGAGGCAGACTCAAGCATTAAACCAGGGTCAATTGCTGTTTCAGGTAGGGCGAGAAGGTGTTGCTGCTTGTGCTGATTGTCATGTGAACAAAAACTCAAATGCCCCCTGGCTTGATGGGCAGCATAGGCAATATCTGGAAAAACAAATGCATGATTTTAATTCTGGTGACCGCGAAGCAGATTGTTCAATCGCAAAACCTAAAATTGCTTTGCAGTCAAAGCAATTGACGAGTATGTCAGGGCGTCTTAATAACGCGGAAATTGAAGCCTTGGCTGTTTACTTGAGTACCTTGAGTCTACCGCGTAACTAAGGTTGAAGGCATATAGGCTGGTTGTTTTAGCACTTTGCGCTGGCTTGGGATAAGTTTTTAGATTAAGTCTATTTAGTACAGAATTAACACACATTATAGCTTGTTATAATAAGTTATATCAGGCTATAATATGAACAGTTACATAACTGGAGTCTTGTTCATGAAAACCTTGATAGCGGATGCCGGTTCACATCAGCCGTTGTATATGCAAATAAAGATGGCATTAAAAAAACAGATAATCTCAGGTGAATATGCGCCCTATGAGCGCATACCATCGGAAAGCGCATTGATGAGTACTTTTGGTGTTAGCCGAATCACCGTGCGCCAAGCACTGAAGGATCTAAATACTGAGGGTTTAGTCTTTACCTCTCAAGGAAAGGGCACGTTTGCGAGTAAGCCTAAGGCGACGCAAGACATGCAGCAGCTTCAAGGGTTTGACGAAGCCATGAGCCCCAAGGGTTACAAAACCTCGGCTCGCTTGGTAAGTATTCGTGAGCGGGTCGCAGATCGAGATGTACAAGAAAAGTTACAACTAGCGGATAAGGACAAAGTCATCGAGGTAGTACGAATTCGTTACCTGAATCAGGAGCCAATTTCACTGGATCGCTCCTTCTTTCCAATAGAAGTTGGGCAGAGCTTATTTGCTGAGGATTTGACTCGCGATATTTTTCCGTTGTTGGAAAAAAACCTAAATCTTAGTTTGGGTGAAGCGGAAATTAGTTTAGAGGCAAGGCCTGCTGATGAAGAAATTGCCCAGTATTTAGATCTTGAATTAGGCAGTCCCGTTATGTGGGTCGAGCGTTTAACGCGCGATCAGAATGGACGGCCCATTGACTTTGAATATCTCGCCATTCGTGGTGATTCTTATAAGTACAGTTTCAAAATTGAACGTTAAAAATAAACCTAGTCCAAACACAAAGAGGATTAACAATGATACTTCCAGATGATATTACAGTTACAGACGTAGATGTTCTTGTGATCGGCGGTGGAACGGCAGGGCCTATGGCCGCCGTGACTGCAAAAGAGCAAAACCCTGATGCGAAAGTGATGTTGCTTGAAAAGGCAAATGTTAAGCGTTCGGGTGCGATCAGTATGGGCATGGATGGCCTGAATAATGCGGTTGTTCCTGGTCATTCAGAACCTGAAGATTATGTTAAAGAAATTACCATTGCTAACGATGGGATTGTCTTGCAAAAGGGCGTGATGGCCTATGCACAAGGCTCTTTTGATATGATCCAAAAGCTGGATAAATGGGGCGTATATTTTCAAAAGGATGAGACCGGCGAATACGACATGAAAAAGGTACATCATTTAGGTACCTATGTTTTGCCAATGCCAGAAGGGCATAACATTAAAAAGATCCTCTACCGCCGTTTACGTCGTAACCGGGTCATTATTGAAAATCGTTATCAAGCTATTCGCTTATTGAAAGATAAAGACGGTGCAATAGCGGGCTGTATTGCTTTAGGAACACGTGATGCAGATATTATTGTGATACGTGCTAAAGCGGTTGTTATGTGTACCGGCGCTGCCGGTCGAATTGGTTTGCCTGCGTCTGGATATCTGTTTGGAACCTATGAAAATCCATCCAATTGTGGTGACGGTCACTCTATGGCTTACCATGCGGGCGCAGAATTATCTGGGCTTGAATGTTATCAGATCAATCCCTTGCTGAAAGACTATAACGGTCCTGCCTGTGCTTACGTTACCGGCCCTCTTGGTGGTTATACGGCAAATGCTAAAGGTGATCGTTTCATCGAGTGTGACTACTGGAGTGGTCAGATGATGCAGGAATTCTATAACGAATTACAGGGCGGAAATGGCCCAGTATTTTTGAAGTTGGATCACCTTGCGGAAGAAACAATTCAAGAAATTGAACACGTATTGCATACCAATGAGCGTCCAAGTCGTGGTCTTTTTCATGATGGTCGTGGTACCGATTACCGTACAACGATGGTGGAAATGCATATTTCAGAAATCGGCTTTTGTGCGGGTCACTCGGCATCTGGCGTTTGGATTAATGAAAAAGGTGAGACCACTATCCCCGGCTTATACGGTGCAGGCGATATGGCCTCTATCCCTCACAGTTACATGCTAGGTGCCTTCGTCTACGGTCAAATATGCGGCGAAAACGCGACGCAATATGCCCTTGATCGAGAATTTCCTGAGTTGGATGTTGATTTTATTATTGCCGAGAGAGATCGTATTCTCGCGCCTTTAAAGCGCACTGATGGCATACCGCCAAGCCAGTTTGAATATAAAGTACGACGCTTAGTAAACGATTATCTACAGCCGCCAAAAGTTACCAAAAAAATGGATATTGGGCTCGCACGTCTACACGCGATGGAAGCTGATATTGACCATCTTTATGCCCGTGATGCTCATGAATTATTACGTGCAAACGAAGCTCAACATGTATTCGACTGTGCGAAGATGGCTGCGGTTGCATCAATGTTCCGTACTGAAAGTCGTTGGGGTTTGTATCATAACTATGTCGATTATCCAAAAACCGACAATGATAAATGGTTCTGTCACGTTCAGTTATTCAAAGACGAAAATAATGAAATGGCTTGTTCAACCATACCCGTTGAACCCTATGTGGTTGAGTTGGATGAGCATGAGAAAAATGCTTAT
>JBNMOT010000159.1:0-7241 GCA_051275515.1 Oleispira sp.
CCGATGGTAGTGTGGGGTTTCCCCATGTGAGAGTAGGTCATCGTCAAGCTCTTATTCTAAAAATCCCCAATAGATCTCTTTAATAGAGAGTCTGTTGGGGATTTTTTTTGCCTGCAGTAAAGTGCTTTCACAAGAAGTTATTGAATATGAGGTTAGAATTCAAGTCAAGCGAGCGCTTTCAAACAAGCTATGTCATAATTGAGGGATAATTATTCCTAACTCTGAGCGGATTTCTCAGGGTGAGTAGCTTGAAATAGTGGAGCCTTAGATGAGCCAAGATAACTTAATCATATTTGATACGACGATGCGTGACGGCGAACAGAGCCCTGGCGCATCAATGACGAAGAATGAAAAAATTCGTATCGGTAAAGCCCTCGAAAAAATGAAGGTTGATGTTATTGAAGCGGGTTTTGCTGCAGCAAGTCCTGGCGACTTTGAATCTATTCAAGCGGTTGCTGAAAATGTTAAATTCAGTACTATTTGTAGCCTAGCGCGTGCTGTCGATCGTGATATTGAGCACGCCGCAGAAGCGTTAAAAAAGGCCGAACGTGCCCGTATTCATACCTTCATCGCTACTTCTCCTATTCATATGCAATACAAGCTTCGCATGAAGCCTGACGAGGTTATTGAGCGCGCGGTTTATGCGATTAAAAAATCTCGTAGCTATGTAGAAGATGTTGAGTTCTCTTGTGAAGATGCCGGCCGTTCTGAAATTGATTTCTTGTGCCGTATTATTGAAGCGGCCATTGATGCCGGCGCACGCACAATCAATATTCCAGATACCGTGGGTTATGCAGTGCCTTCTGAGTTTGGTGCCACGATAAAAACGCTCATGGAACGTATTCCAAATGCAGACAAAGCTATCTTTTCGGTTCACTGCCACAACGATCTAGGCCTAGCGGTAGCAAACTCATTAGCGGCAGTTGCCAATGGTGCGCGTCAAGTTGAATGTACTATTAATGGCTTAGGTGAGCGTGCAGGTAATGCTTCGTTAGAAGAGATTGTTATGGCAACCCGAACGCGTCATGACTTGTTTAATATTTCTACGGGTATCGATGCAACTCAGATCGTGCCAACATCTCGTCTGGTCTCATCTATTACGGGTTTCCCTGTCCAGCCAAACAAAGCTATTGTGGGTGCGAACGCGTTTGCTCATGAATCGGGTATTCATCAGGACGGAGTATTAAAGCACCGTGAAACCTATGAAATTATGAGGGCTGAAGACGTCGGCTGGGGCGCTAACAAAATGATTATGGGTAAGCACTCTGGGCGTGCTGCTTTTCGCAGTCGTTTAGAAGAGCTAAACGTTAAATTTGCTACCGACGAGGCGCTCAATAATGCGTTTGCACGGTTTAAAGAATTAGCGGATAAAAAGCATGAGATCTTTGATGAAGATCTTCAAGCGTTGGTATCAGAGAGTAATTCAAAAACAGCTTGTGAACGCTTTAAATTAGTCTCCTTATCCGCTAATAGTCAGACAGGTGAAATACCCACGTCTGAAGTTGTTCTTAATATGGATGGCAGTGAGAAGAAAGCTAAATCGGATGGCAGTGGTCCTGTTGATGCCGCTTTTAAAGCGATTGAATCCATTGTTAATTCGAAAGCTAACTTACAGTTGTACAACGTAAATGCCATTACTGAAGGCACCGATTCACAGGGTGAGGTGACGGTTCGTTTAGAAAAAGGCGGTCGCATTGTCAACGGAAGTGGTGCCGATACTGATATCGTAATCGCTTCTGCGAAAGCATATATATGCGCACTGAATATGTTGATGGATGGTAAAGAACGTCAGCATCCGCAAATAGAGGGAGTTTAAGTCCCTCGGCTTAATATACTACCTATGTCAGTCTTATGTTAGAGCAGCAACGTATTGAGTATTTGCAGGCGATGGGGATCCAGTTATGGATGCCACGCCGTGCCTTGAATAATGCAGCTGAGTCGAATTGGCTGTCTGGTTCTGAATCGAATAATTCACCATTAGCCGCTAGTGACAGTACTCCCTTCCAAGCGGCTCACGCAGCCGACCTATTAGTAAGTATGGGCTTAGGCAATGCTCAAAATACTGAAGTAATCCCTTCTTCTATTAAACATCAGGTTCCTCGAGGTAATCCCGTTCAGGCTGACTCAGCAGCGTTAACCAAAGATGTAGCAGAGCCTGCGATTTCACTAGAAACCTCTCAGGTCGATTTAACTGTCCCTACGTTTGAATTACATTTTGCGCTATGGCCCTGTGGAATATTGTGGGTTTCAAACCAGCCTTTTGAGCAGAAAGATCACAACTTTCAAACTGCGGTGAGTTATTCATTGCTAGGAAATTCGGTACCTCAGGCAAGCTATTCTCAATTCAAATGGCCTTATATAGAAGGCAGTCATGAAGATCAGAGTATGGCCGTTGCGATGAGGGCGTTAACAGCTCAGTGGGAATTTATGAGCAGTCAAGGCGCTCGTGGGTGGGTGGCAACTGATTCATCTAGTCTTCAATGGCTTGGTAAGGTCGCGGCTAAAGCATTATATTCAGTTGATGAGCGCAGTGAGATTTATAGTCCTGCAGGTAAAAAACAACTTTGGTCAGCTCTACAAACACTTTCTAATAAACAAGTATCCTAATTAATGCCTATTCGACTAATGCAAGAAACTGATCTTGATGCCGTCATGGTTAATGAGAAGTCAGCCTATGATTTTCCTTGCCCAGCTTCCATAATGGCGAGCAACCAAAAACGTTATTACTGCATCGTTTTTGAATCTATCGATGAAAAAAATAAGTCTTCTGAAGTTTTGGGACACGCCATTTTGAGCACGGTTGCTGACGAAGCCAGTGTATTAAATATTGCTGTCTCACCCAAAGCGCAGAGGCAGCGAATTGGCTATCAGTTGATGGAGAATATTCTAGCGCACGCGGTCACCAAAGAGTGTGTTGAGGTTTTTTTAGAGGTGCGTGAGTCTAATCGCCCTGCCTTTGCTATGTATCATCAGTTTGGATTTAATGAAGTCGGTATACGTCATAATTATTACCCGAGTAAGCAAGGTCATGAAGATGCGATCTTATTGGCCTGCTATCTGTAACTTACTCCAAATCTAGCTACACGTCGCATGTTGTTGAGCTTTGCGCTGCAATAAACCAGTCCCCTATTTTTTTAGGTTGTTAGTGGCAATCACACAACACAATAATGGTAGGTGATTAAGTACAAAATAAGGTTGCTGATAAGTTTGAATAAGCAGAATTTTCTATAAATTAAAGAAGACTCGACGATTTTTCATTCATTATTATACGGTGTTAGTGAGTAATCTGTATAATGGAGCTTTGATTTATATCACAGGCTAAACGCAACATGAGTCAGTTTGCAGAAGAAGTTGGAAAACGTCGTACATTCGGCATTATTTCCCACCCTGATGCGGGTAAAACCACCATCACCGAGAAACTTTTATTATTAGGTAACGCTATTCAGTTGGCGGGTACGGTGAAAGGTAGAAAAACTGGCCGTATGGCAACCTCCGATTGGATGAAGATGGAGCAAGATCGGGGTATTTCAATCACCACCTCCGTGATGCAATTCCCCTATAAAGACCGCATGGTTAACCTTCTTGATACACCTGGGCACGAAGATTTCTCGGAAGATACTTACCGAACGCTAACCGCGGTAGATTCTGTATTAATGGTGATTGATGGCGCTAAAGGGGTGGAAACCCGAACCGTTAAACTGATGGATGTATGTCGATTGCGTGATACACCAATTTTTACCTTTATCAATAAAATGGATCGCGAAGTTCGTGACCAAATTGATGTTTTGGATGAAATTGAGTCGGTACTAAAAATTAAATGCGCACCGGTTACTTGGCCGATTGGTATGGGTAAAGCGTTCCGTGGTGTATACAACCTGTATACGGATACGGTGCATCTTATTCAGCCAGGACAAGCGAGCATTGTTCCTGATGATGTGCAAATTCAAGGTCTTGATACTGACGAAGCTCGCACAGCACTAGGCGCAGATGTCGTTGAAGACATGATTGAAGAGGTTGAGCTGGTTCGTGGTGGAAGTTATCAGTTCAATTTAGAAGAATATCTTGCAGGAGAGCTGACGCCGGTATTTTTTGGTACAGCATTAGCAAACTTTGGTATTCGAGAAATGTTAAATTACTTTGTTGATTGGGCGCCGGCTCCTATTTCTCGTCAAGCGGGCGAGCGCACTGTGTTACCAATAGAAGAAAAATTCAGTGGTTTTATTTTTAAAATTCAAGCCAATATGGATCCTAAGCACAGAGACCGTATCGCTTTTATGCGAATCTGTTCAGGTACCTACAGTCGTGGTATGAAGATGAAGCACTCGCGTTTAGGTAAAGACATTAAGGTGGCCGACGCTGTTACTTTCTTAGCAGGTGATCGAACTAATGTGGAAGAAGCCATCTCTGGTGAGATTATTGGGTTGCATAATCATGGCACCATTCAAATTGGCGACACCTTTACTCAGGGTGAAGAATTACGCTTTACAGGTATTCCTCACTTTGCACCTGAATTATTTAAACGTGTACGTTTAAAAGACCCACTAAAAATGAAGCAGTTGCAAAAAGGTTTGCAACAGTTATCCGAAGAGGGTGCGACTCAGTTATTTATGCCTCTTAATAATAATGATCTTATCTTGGGTGCTGTTGGCGTGCTTCAGTTTGATGTGGTACAGCAGCGTCTTCGCGATGAATATAAGGTTGAGTGTATTTATGAGCCGATAGCGGTCAGTACGGCGCGTTGGGTCTATTGTGAAGATGAAAAAATATTCACTGAATTCAAGCGTAAAGCAGGTGAAAATTTAGCGTTGGATGGCGGTGGGCATTTAACCTATATTGCCCCTACGCGAGTTAATTTAAGCTTAACTCAAGACCGCTTTCCAGAAGTTGAATTTAGCGCCACTCGTGAGCATTAGGACTAAATAGCTAGCGAAGACAGTTCTAGCAAAACGACCATTCTGAACTAAGCTTGTGACAAGAGCTGAGCTAATAACGCTAAGCTATTGTCACAGTGGAGTATTTAGGATGAATAGAACATGATTGCTTATTTTATAATATCGATATCTATGACAGCGTTAGTCTGTTATGGTGCGTACCGAATTTTACAGAAACAGGTTGATACCTGTCAGCTGACTCTCGATGATGCGAAAGGCTATTACCTCATAGCAGCCATACTGATTGGTTTCTTAGGTAGTGCTATTAGCTTCTATATAGGCCAAGTATTGGGCTACAGTAATCAGGAAGAAAGCTCTAGTGCTATGGCGTTGGCCATTTTGCTAGACATTATGGCGGCCCTCCTGACTTTGATTTGGGGTTTGGTGACATTTCACCAGCCTGAAAAATATTAATACAATGCTTTGATTTAGCTCGCCCCGTCCCCCTGAGCTTCATAAAGGCATTGTGAATTTGTAACTTCGTAAATTGGGCTTGCGCGGTGGCTTCTACTTATGTAGAATTCTGCCTCTTTTTTAAGATTGTAAAGCCCTAGAAAGGCGAGAAATTAATGAAAACTTATAGTGCAAAACCAGAAAGCGTGCAACGCGAGTGGTTTATAGTTGACGCAGCCGAAAAGACTTTGGGGCGTCTGGCAACTGAGATTGCTCTTCGTCTAAAGGGCAAGCATAAACCAGAATATACTCCTCACGTAGATACTGGCGATTATATCGTTGTTATTAACGCGGAAAAGATTCGTGTTACCGGCAAAAAAACGACTGATAAGATGTATTATCGCCATACTGGTTACCCAGGTGGTTTACGTTCTATCTCTTTCGACAAGTTAATCGATCATAAGCCAGAAATGGTTATCGAGCAGGCTGTTAAAGGAATGCTTCCAAAGAATCCTTTAGGTCGTGATATGTATCGTAAGCTTAAAGTGTATGCTGGTTCTGAACATCCTCATACTGCTCAACAGCCACAAACTTTAGAGATAAAGGGATAACCCATGGCAGCTACTCAATATTACGGTACTGGCCGTCGTAAGACCTCAACTGCACGCGTTTACTTGCGTCCAGGCACAGGCACTATCCAGATTAACAAACGTCCTATCGATGTTTACTTCGGTCGTGAGACTGCGCGTATGGTTATACGTCAGCCACTAGAGTTGACTGAGAACTTAGGTAATTTTGACGTGATTGTAAACGTAAAAGGCGGCGGCGGTAGCGGTCAAGCTGGCGCGATTCGTCACGGCATTACTCGTGCATTAATGCAGTACGACGAGACTCTTCGTCCTGCTCTTCGTGCAGCGGGTTATGTTACTCGTGATGCTCGTGAAGTTGAGCGTAAGAAGGTTGGCCTACGTAAAGCACGTAAGAAGCCACAGTTTAGCAAGCGTTAAGATCAAGCTGCGCTACATCAAGAAACGCTCAATGTATTTTTCATTGGGCGTTTTTTTTTGCCTAAAACCCCAGCAGAATTAGGGGTTTTTAGTTGTCAGAGGGGCGCATTTTCATTACTATATGCGCCGCTGAGTATATCTAGCTGATGCTAACGTAGGTTTGTATATTATTTACGAGCGATACTGCGTTAAGCCAAAAATTATAATGATGGGAGAATAGGTGATGAGTCAAGACGGCGTGAATAACAGTCGACGTCTGCTACTCCTGGGTTCGACTGCCGCTTTTGGTGCTGTAGGCGCCGGCTTTGTTGCTGTTCCATTCCTTGCTTCATGGAATCCTAGTGAGAAAGCAAAAGCTGCTGGTGCACCTGCTAAAGTAGACATTAGTAAATTAGAGCCCGGCGCGATGTTAACAGCTGAGTGGCGCGGAAAACCTGTGTATGTTGTACGCCGTACTGAAGAAGTATTGGGTATGCTTGATGGTTTGGCTGATAGTTTAAAAGATCCAGCAAATGGAAATAAAGATCAACAGCCAACTTATGCTGATAATCTACAGCGTTCTCGCGAGCCTGAATTGTTGGTTTTATTAGGTGTGTGTACTCACTTAGGGTGTGCGCCAAAATTCTATGCTGAGGTTAAGCCAGAACCCTTTGATGCTGACTGGAAAGGTGGTTTTTATTGTCCTTGTCACGGTTCTCGTTTTGATATGTCTGGTCGCGTATTTAACGGTTCTCCAGCAGGTGATAATTTGCTTGTTCCTCCCCATATGTTTGAAGGTGATAATATCTTAATCATCGGTATTGATGAGGAAACTGCGTAATGAGCAAGCAGAAAAGTCCAATCATGGGCTGGATCGACGACCGTCTACCAGTAACCGTGACCTACGAAAAGCATTTGTCCAAATATTATG
>JBNMOT010000160.1:0-7237 GCA_051275515.1 Oleispira sp.
ATGGTTCAAAACTGGATCTTCTTAATCGAGAGCATCTTAATCGAGAGCAGTTAAAAGATGCCTTCAATTTATTCAGTTCTATGTCCGCTCAGTTGTCTCAAAGCTATGAGTTCTTAGAATTAAAAGTTGAAGAGCTTAGTGGCGAGCTAGCAGAAGTCTCATACCAGCGTATGCAGGAATTAGCCGATAAAGAACGTATTGCTGAGCGTTTAGAAAGCTTATTGCATATGTTACCCGGGGGCATTTTAGTTTTAGATGGTGAGGGTCGCATTCGTGAATGTAACCCTGCTGCTTCAGCGCTTCTATTACCCCACGAAGGCGACAGTGATCGATTGTTGGGTAAGCTTTGGCGTGAGGTGATTACCACCAGTTTCAGCCCAAGGCCTGATGATGGTCATGAGATCTCGTTGGTCGATGGCCGACGTGTTAGCTTGCAAACGGCATCATTAGGCTCTGAACCCGGCCAAATTATTTTGATCACAGACCAAACTGAAACACGAAAATTGCAAGAAAGTTTAAGTCAGCATCAGCGCCTATCATCGATGGGCAATATGGTTGCATCGTTAGCCCATCAGATTCGTACGCCATTAAGCGCGGCGATGATTTATGGTGAGCACTTACAAAATGACGCGTTGCAGCCAGAGCAAAGAGAGAAATTTGCTCATAAAATGATGCAGCGTTTGCATCATTTAGAACACCAAATTCGTGACATGTTGATTTTTGCTCGTGGAGAAGCGCCGCTTAATGACGATATGGAGCTGTCACAGTTATTGCTCGATTGGCAGGAGGCCTTAGAAATCCCTCTGCAGCAACATAAGGCAACGTGTGAATTTCAGGTGAATAAAATTGATGTGCATATTCATTGCAATCGCGATGCCTTAATTGGTGCCTTGATGAATCTTGTTAATAATGCGCTTGAGGCTTGCGGCCAAGGCGCTCAGTTGCATGTAAGGGTTAACGTAAACGCTCAATTTCAGGTAAGTATTGATATTGAAGATAACGGCCCAGGTTTTACCAGTGCGATCAATGATCAAATATTACAGCCATTTTTTACCACTAAAAGTAATGGTACGGGTCTTGGACTTGCCGTTGTGCAAGCCATTGCTCGCGCGCATTATGGCGAGTTCTCTATTGATTCTGTGGGCAGTGGCGGTGCAATTGCGAGTTTTAAATTACCCGCCCAGCCTAGTGTAAACAATCAAGCCAGCACTAATCATTAATAATCAATAAGTCATGACGAGCGATTAACGCGCGTTATGACGCATAAGTAGGGGAGTGAGATATGAAAATTCTAGTGGTTGAAGACGATCCGAACTTAAGAGAGGCCATTGTTGATTCTTTACTGTTAAAAGGCCATCAGGTACATGACGTGTGTGACGGGGTTGAGGCGATTAAGGTTATTGCGCAGTCTTCTTTAGATATTGTATTAACCGACATTAATATGCCTAAGATGGACGGTTTACAATTATTGGCGCACGTTAAAAAGAATCAGCCTTGGTTGCCGATTATTTTAATGACGGCATACGGCGATGTCGGTCAAGCCGTTAAGGCCATGCAAATAGGGGCCAATGATTATTTGATGAAGCCCTTTGAAGTGCAAGAATTATTAGGGGTGATGAATAAATATCAACCCACCGCTGTTGTGGTCGAAGACGATAAGCCAATAGCCGAATCAGCCGTGAGTAAGAATCTTTTTAAAATAGCCGAAAAAGTAGCGGCAACCGATTCAACGGTTTTGATTTCAGGTGAAAGTGGTACGGGTAAGGAAGTGCTTGCACGTTATATTCATCAGCATTCGCAGCGTATAGGTCAGCCTTTTATTGCTATTAATTGTGCCGCGATTCCTGAAAATATGTTGGAGGCCATGTTATTTGGTTATGAAAAAGGCGCCTTTACTGGCGCTTATGCCGCAACACCTGGAAAGTTTGAGCAAGCCAGTGGCGGTACGTTATTACTGGATGAAATAACGGAAATGGATATTTCATTACAAGCGAAATTATTGCGGGTTTTACAAGAGCAGCAAGTTGAGCGTCTGGGGGGTAAAAAAGTTATTGATCTTGATGTGCGCATTATCGCGACCACTAACCGAGATCTAGCGGACTATGTTGCTGACGGTCATTTCCGTGAAGATTTATATTATCGCTTGAGCGTATTTCCTTTAAATTGGATGCCGCTGCGAGAGCGTATAGAGGATATTAAACCACTGACACAATTATTATTACAAAAGCATTCGGGCAAAATGAAAAAGCCAGTGCCCAATCTGACTGCCGAAGCAGAAAAGAAATTATTATCACATCCTTGGCCGGGTAATGTTCGTGAATTAGATAATACGGTTCAGCGTGCGTTGATTTTACAGCACGGCCTTCAAATAACGGCCGATGATCTAGTATTAACGCCTGTGCCGAAAAACCGTCGTTTTAATATGCAAGAAGTGACAGAAAATCTTACGATCGGTGCGTCTCGTGGTGGGGAATTAGAAAGTACTTTGGGCAGCGCCTTAGGCAGTGATTTAAAACAACGTGAAATTGAACTCATCGTTCAAGCTCTAAATGAAGAGCCTAGTCGCAAAGAGGCGGCGGAAAGGTTGGGAATAAGTCCGCGTACCTTGCGTTATAAGGTGGCTAAGCTTCGCGAAGAAGGTGTCGATATTGAAGCTCAGTTAGTATAATCAGGTGCATTGTTAATAGATTATAAAGTTGGCCCACAAGTTGCAAAAAGGAAGGTTAGAAGGCAGAAGTGCCAAAAAATATAGATGGAGTTGAGCTTAAAGCGTCAACTTTATAAATAATAGGTCGAGGTGGTGGTTATGGTTAATCGTGCGGATATCAACTCTGTTTTATTACAGATGCGCCAAGTACGTCAGCAAATGCAAACCTCTGATCCTTCTTCGACCGCGGGCATGCAAAACTCGATACAGAATCAGCTGCAAAGCCCAAGTCAGAGTTCTAAAATCGGTGCGCCTCAAAACAGTTTTGCGGCGCAATTACAGCAACAGAGAAGTCAGCTTGATCCTTCTGCGATGACCTCTTCTGTTATGCCTTCTTCGGTATCGTCTAATATTAATCCGGCTAGCATGACACCGTCACAGTTTCGTAATGAATTAACTCAGCAAGATTTAGTTAATCAAACGGCGGCGCTGAATACTCGTCCTGGCAATCAGATGAATTTTTCTACCCCCGCTTCAAATCCTGGTCTTGGTGAAATGATGGGGAATGCGATTAATCAGGTGAACGCGACTCAAAAACATGCGGGTAGCATGAGTACGCGTTATACCCAAGGTGATCCCAATATTGATTTACCTGAAGTGATGGTCGCCATGCAAAAATCCAGTATTTCTTTTCAAGCAATGTCGCAAGTACGCAATAAGTTATTAGAAGCGTATAAAGACATTATGAACATGCCAGTATAGTGGGGGCGTTATAAATGGATAAGGCCGTTGCTAACACAGCCCAGAATCAAGCCGGCGATGATGCGTCATCGGATTTGACGACAAATGAATCGCGGGATGATTTAGGTTCAAGTATTCACCCCGTGGTTGCCGGTTTTAATAAACTGCCTATTGTGCGACAAGCTGCCATGTTGGGTGGTTTTGCTTTGGTTATCGCGTTAATCATTGCAATTTTTATGTGGTCAAAAGATCCTAATTTTAAGCCATTGATTAATCGTATGCAGGACTTTAACGCACAACAAATTATTGAAGTATTACAGCGCGAAAATATTGATTTTCAAATTGATCCTACTTCACAAGTTCTTTTGGTGCCTGCGAATGAATTGCATGATGCGCGATTAAAGCTTGCCGCTGCTAGCCTCATAGACGATAAAACGGTCGGTTTAGAGTTGTTGGATAGCGAATCTAACTTAGGCACCAGTCATTTTATTGAAACGGCACGCTACCGTCGTGGCTTAGAAGGTGAATTGGCCAGAACGATTGCCAGTATTCAAACCGTTCGAAATGCCCGTGTGCATCTTGCAATTCCTAAACAATCTGTTTTTGTTCGTGATCATCGTCAGCCTAGAGCGTCTGTTTTTCTTGAACTTTATGCCGGTTCTGCTTTGCATAAAGATCAAGTGGAAGCGATTGTTAACTTGGTGTCTTCTTCAATCAGCGAAATGGATAAAGGGTCTGTTTCAGTGGTTGATCAGAAGGGCAACTTGTTGTCAAAAATAAAGAATGATGGCCAAGGATTATTAGCCACTAAACAATTACAGTATACCGAGCGCGTTGAAGACTCTATTAATTCTCGAGTTAATAGTATTTTAAAGCCGGTATTAGGGGTGGAGAATTATAAAGCAGAAGTGTCTGCTGATATTGATTTCACGGTTGTTGAGCAGTCGGAAGAAACCTTTAATCCGGATTTGATTGCGGTGCGCAGTGAACAGCTCATCAATGAGCAAACAGTCAGTAGCGCTGACGGTGCTGGGGGTATTCCTGGTGCACTGTCCAATCAGCCCCCTGGTGCAGCGACTGCTCCTGAGAAAATTGACCCTGTTACAGGCCAGCCTATTACACCCATGGACAAACGAAGCGAAACCACGCGTAATTATGAAGTTGATCGCACATTAAGTTACAAGCAGCAGCAAGTGGGCCGTATTAATCGTTTAACCGTTGCGGTAGTCATTAATGATAAGCAATCTTTAAATGCGGAAACGGGAGAGGTTGAGTTTGTGCCTTGGGCTGAAGCTGATTTACAGCGATTAGAAATATTGGTCAAAGATGCTGTGGGCTTTAGCGCTGCTCGGGGGGATAGTATTAATGTGATTAATTCACCTTTCATGGGTAAAGCGGATGTTGAATTAGGATCGCCCGATTTTTGGAGCCAGCCTTGGTTCTGGGAGATTTTGAAGCAGGTGCTTGCAGGGCTATTCTTATTGGTACTGATATTTGGAGTTGTTCGTCCAACCATCCATAGCATTGCCAGCAAAGGCCGTAATCATGACGGTATGGGTCTCGATGAATTGTCTGATGGCGAAGATCAGTTTGATGAAGATCGTGTTACCTTGTCTGGGGCTGATGACTTTTTATTACCGGGAGCATCGGATGGTTTTGAACGTCAGATTGATGCGCTAAAAGGTTTGATTGCAGAAGATCCTGCACGAGTTGCACAGGTCGTTCTCCAGTGGATTAATACTGAAGATGCTTAAGTTAAATATGTTTAGCGATTTGGTGTATATTAAGACCTTTAACATGCACGAGGTAACGCATTAACATGGCTGACATTAAAGTGCCTGCGGCGGTAAGCCAGCAAAAATTATTAGCCAACCTTTCTCGGGTTGAGCGCGCTGCTATTTTATTAATGAGTCTTGGCGAAAAAGATGCCGCCGAAATTTTAAAGCACATGGGCCCAAAAGAAGTGCAGAGAGTCGGGACGTCGATGGCCACTTTAAAAGGCGTTCGCCAAGAGCAAGTTGAAGGCGTTTTAGTGGAGTTCTTAGAGGCGGTCAGTGGTCAAACCGGTATGGGCCTTGGCTCTGATGATTATATTCGTAATATGCTAACTCAAGCCTTAGGAGACGATAAAGCGGGTGCTTTAATCGATCGTATCTTATTGGGTGGCAGTACAACGGGGTTGGACTCATTGAAATGGATGGAAGCTCGTCAAGTCTCCGATTTAATTCGTCACGAGCACCCTCAGATTCAAGCCATTGTTATTTCCTATCTTGATGCCGATCAATCGGCTGAAATATTGTCGAACTTCGATGAAAAAGTGCGTCTTGATATTATTATGCGAGTCGCTTCATTAGAAGCCGTTCAGCCAGCCGCACTGCAAGAGCTTAATGATATTCTAGAGCGTCAATTCTCGGGTAAAGCAGGTACACAAAACCAGACAATGGGCGGCGTTAAAGTGGCGGCCGGTATTGTTAACTTGGTTGATAGTACGATTGCTAACGATTTACTAGAGCAAATTAAAGAAACAGACGAAGATATGGGCACCAAGATTCAAGACCTTATGTTTGTGTTCGACAATCTTGTGGATGTTGATGATCGCGGTATTCAGGCCCTTATGCGCGAGGTGTCTACTGATATCTTGGTCGTTGCATTAAAAGGTGCGGATAATGTAGTACAGGAAAAAATCTTCAAGAATATGTCTAAACGTGCAGCAGAACTTTTACGTGATGATTTAGAAGCGAAAGGTCCAATGAGAGTGAGTGACGTTGAAAATGCGCAAAAAGAGATTCTTCTTATTGCACGTCGTTTAGCAGATGCTGGTGAAATCATGCTAGGTGGTGGTGAGGCTATGGTGTAAACCATTGAGCGGCTATAACTATGACTACGGTGACGACGATGATAGATGAGGACGATGAGTTTCAAGCGAGCAGTGAAGACATCGATATAAAGCCCTGGGACTTACCTTATTGGCGCGGTGGGCCACACGAAAGTAAAAAAGAGACGTCTAAAGTGGGCTTCAAAGCTGATTATGACGTTGAGGTCGTTAAACCATTGACGGTTGAGGAGTTAGAAACGCTTCGTAATGAAGGCTACGAAGAAGGTTTTTTACAAGGCTTAAACGAAGGTCGTGAAAAAGGTACAGCACAAGGTCTTGCGGAGGGTAAGTCAGAAGGTCATAAAGAGGGCCATAAACAGGGCACGCAAGAAGGCAATCGCATTGGTTTTGAAGCGGGACAAGCAGAAGGGCTTGCGTCGGGTAAAAAGGATATAAGCGAAGCCGCCAGCAATTTGGCAAAACTAACCCTGCAGTTAGAACAAAGCTTGGTAGAAAAAGACAGCGCGCTACCCAAAGTATTAAGTCAATTAATTAGAATGGCGTGCGAAACGGTTATTGAACGCGAAGTAGAGCAGGGTGATAATCAAATTACTCAAAAAGTGCTGTCAGCGCTTGAGCAACTGCCTAGTGGTGCTGAAAATATTCAGATTTATATTAGCCCAAGTGATGCTGTGCACTTAGAACATGGTTTGAGTAACTCCGGTCGGGAAATGCATTTCAATGTTGATGATGCTTTAGTTGCGGGCAGTGCACGAATTACTACCGTGCAATCGTTAATTGAATTCAGCCTTCGGGAACGCATGGAAACAGTCTTTGAGCTAATAGATCAGGAGTGTGAAAAACTGGACCTTGCAGATATCGATGGCGAACCCTTAGTCGAAGAGCCTAAGGTAGACGAAGAACCTAAGGTAGACGAAGAACCTAAGGTAGACGAAGAACCTAAGGTAGACGAAGAACCTAAGGTAGACGAAGAACCTAAGGTAGACGAAGAACCTAAGGTAGACGAAGAACCT